>CAZDOX010000050.1:0-7157 GCA_964507155.1 uncultured Lachnospiraceae bacterium | reverse complement strand
GTTGCGGTATGTACTACGTCAACGTTCGTTGGCCCGGCGGTATGATGACCAACTTTAAGACCATCAAAAAGTCGTTGGCTCGTCTGAACAACTTGACCAAGATGCAGGAAGACGGTACGTTCAACCTGCTGCCCAAGAAAGAAGTTGCCGGTCTGCAAAAAGAAATGTTTGATCTGGAAAAGAACTTGGGCGGTATTAAGACCATGGACACGCTCCCCTCTGCGATTTTCATTGTTGACCCCCATAAGGAAAGAAACGCAGTGCTGGAAGCTAAGAAGCTCGGAATCCCGGTTGTTGCTATTGTAGACACCAACTGCGACCCGGATGACGCGGATTATATCATTCCCGGTAACGACGACGCAATTCGTGCGATCAAGTTGATCTCTTCTGCTATTGCCGACGCGGTAATCGAAGGCAAGCAGGGCGAGCAGAACGCGCCCGAGACGACGGAAGAAACCGAAGAGGCTCCCGCAGAGCTTTGAGTTCTTTTGAAAATAAGAGAAATGCAAATTAATATTTGATAGAAAGAGGTCTGTTATGGCAAACATTACTGCAAAAGACGTTGCTGAACTCCGTAAAAAAACCGGTCTTGGTATGATGGACTGCAAAAAAGCTCTGGTTGAATCGGACGGCGACATGGAAGCTGCAATTAAGATTCTCCGCGAGAAAGGTCTGGCTACCGCCGCAAAGAAAGAGAGCCGCATTGCTGCAGACGGCATTGTGAAAATTGCAAACAAGGGCAACCTTTACGCTATTATCGAAGTAAACTCCGAGACGGACTTCGTGGCGAAAAATGCATCGTTCCAAGAGTTTGTTGACGGAATTTTGGCAACCATCTTGGCGCACAAACCCGCAGATTTGAACGAACTGATGACTCTGACCTATGAGGGGTCCGACGCGACCGTCGAGGCAACTTTGGTGGAAAAAATCGCTATTATCGGTGAGAAGCTGACCATTCGTCGTTTCGCCATCATCGAGGGCGACGCGATCGCTACCTACGTTCACGGCAACGGTTCGATCGGCGTGGTGGTGAAGTTTGATACCGATGTGGCAGATAAAGACGGTTTTGACGTCTTTGCCAAGAATATCGCGCTGCAAATCGGCGCATATCCGACACCGTATTTGGATAGAACGCAAGTTCCCGCATCGGTGCTGGAAGAAGAGAAGAACATCCTGCTGGCTCAAATTGCCAACGATCCGGCAAACTCCAAGAAACCCGATGCAATTAAAGCGAAGATGGTCGAGGGACGTATCAATAAGTTCTACGACAACAACTGCTTGGTGGACATGACCTACGTCAAGGACGAGGACATGAAAGTCGGCAAGTATGTGGACAGCGTCGCGAAAGAGCTGGGCGGCAAGATCGCGATTGTTGATTTCTTCCGCTTTGAAAAGGGCGAAGGAATCCAGAAGAGAGAAGAAAATTTTGCAGAGGAAATTGCAAAGATGACATCCGGTCAGTGATTTTTGACCGCTAATAAGAAGACCGAACCAAGTGACCAAGGACGCTTGATTCGGTCTTTTTCTTTGAATTCGTTTTTTCGTCAGGCGCGCAACGTTAAGATGCGCCGAATTGTTTGGGCAGCGTGTACAAAAGATCGTTCCCATCGCCGATGGTGATCTTGCGCCAGGCGGCGATGTCGCCGGCATACGAGATTTGCTGACAAGACATGGTCGAGGCGAATGCCATCGCGCTGATGTAGGTAACGCTGGCGGGAATGGCGGCGCTCGGACACCCGCGCCCGGCAGGATAAGAAAGCAGGGCTGTCAAATCCTTGCTGTAAAGCACTCCGTCTACCGCGCAGAACGCGGCGTTGTTCGGATCGACGCAAAAGTGCACGATGCGCGGGCAGTTGCCAAACGCTTTGGTTCCGATTGTTTTCACCGTGGCGGGAATTTGAACGGCTTCCAAAAAATCGCATCCCAAGAACGCTTCGCTGCCGATCGCTATGACGGTCTCGCCCGTAGGACTGCGCGTCGGAATCACCAAGCAGCGGTCACGGCAATTTCCGATTCCGATGACCATGCAATTTCCGTCGCCATAACTTTGGTATACCAGGTCTGCGCTGCCGGATAGAACAATCTGCTCCACAATCACGGTCACCGTTTCCTTTTTTGCATCTTCCGATGCGTCATCTTTGGCGGAATCAACCAAGTCTTCGGGCGGGGAGGTTTGCGTCAGCTCCTCCGGTAAGAGGGAAGCGGAAAAATCTTCTGCGCCATCGGCGCCCGGCTCCGGCGGGGTGGCAGGAGATGAAAAATCCTTGGGCAAATCTGTCCCCGCGTCGCCGGACAAGTCGTTGGATGTTTGGTCGGATGGGGCAAAGGGCGACGACGCGTCCGACGGATTGCTCAGCGTATCATCGTCGGATTGTCGGCTTCCCGCACTTCCCATGCCGAGCAACAAGGCGGCGGAAAGACAGACCAAACCGACGGCTATGACGGCAAGCCATAGGGTTCGTACGCGTTGACCGCGCCAAGGCGCGGAATAGGGAATCGGTAAATCGTCCGATGTCGGGGATGGAGAATAATCAGAGCGTTTCATAATAGGAACATCCTTTCTTTTTTTGCTTGATTTTGTTTTATGTGGTATCTATAACATACCACATTTGCCGTCACCCGTCAAGGAAAAACGTTCGACAGCGGGGCGTTTTCCCCGACAGCGCGGTGTATTTTACTCGGATTTTCCCGATTTCTCGCTCTGATCCTCCATGTTTCGTCCACCCCGTGTCGAATGATTTCCCACCCACCCGGATCTTGGATTGCTTTCTGTAGGGGCGGCTATCAGCCGCCCGCTATAATCCGCCCGCTATAATCCGCCCGCTATAATCCGCCCGCTATAATCCGCTTGCAAAATAATCAAAAGTTAACATGTTAACTTATCAAAACCCTCTTGCATTTTATTCCCAATTGTAATATAATAACGGCGCGTGGGAACATGTTCCCGAAATTCGGTTCGATATTTATATACCGAACGTGCCTTTCATAGGCAGACATCGGAGTTAAGGAGGCATATATGGCAGGAAAAACCGTCGCGGAAATGGACGCCAAACGAACGCACATGATGTGTTGCGCGGCAAAGCACTTTTTGAAACACGGCTATTCCAACGCGACCGTGCGGGATATCGCAAAAGACGCGGGGATCCCATTGAGCGCTTTTTATCGATTGTTTGGCGAAAAGGAGACTCTTCTGTGTGAATTGGTTCGGTTCGTGCTGCAACGACAGTTTGACGTGGCGGCAGATCTGGTCAAGGATTTCCCGGAAGACAGAATTCTTTACTATGCGGTGGAAACCACGTTGCAGTTGTACTTAACCGAGGCGAACGAGAACGTCCGTGATCTTTACGCTACGGCATACTCCTTAAAAAGTACAACCAACATCATTCAAGGCACCATCACCGAAAAGCTGGAATATGTGTTCAAAGACCATCTTCCCGAACTGGAAAAAAGGGACTTTTACAAAAAAGAAATCGCATCGGGTGGCATTATGCGCGGATTTATGACCATCCCATGCGACATGTGGTTCACCATGGACCAAAAAGTGGAAGCTTTTCTGGAAAATACGCTCCTGATTTACCACGTACCGCAGGAGAAAATCCGTGAGGCAATCGAGTTTGTCGCTCGCTTCGATTACCCGACCATCGCGCAACAGATGATTGACGCCATGGTGCGGGAATTGGAAGAGCGAACGGCCTCGTAACTTCACGGGAAAATATATAGTAAAGGAGGAAAAACTTTGAACAACAAAACAAGGAATGTCATCATCATCGTACTTTGCGTGCTGATCGTGCTTTGTATCGGCGTTACCGTCTGGGCGCTGTTCTTCCGCGATCAAGGTCACAAGACCCCGGACCCCATCACGCCGGATTATCCGCCGCAAGGAACCGAAGAGAATCAAACGCCCATCGAGGGAGATGACAACACCAAAATCGACACGCCAAAGGATGGCGGAGGAATCCGCTTGGAATACAACGTCGCGGCGAGCGCCAACTTGTCGACCAAAAAAGTGTCGTTCCACTACGCCAATTCCGGAGCGTCCAATCAAAACGTAGCGCTGATCATCATGGTCGGAGAGACGGTTGTCGCGAAATCCGATCTGATTCTCCCCGGCTACGAAGTGAACGAGCTGACGTTGGAAGATTACGCCGCCGAGCTTTTGCAAGAGGGCGGTTACAACGCGACGCTGCTCATTCGCGCTTACGATCCCGAAAGTGGCGAAAAAGCCATGGTGGACACCGAGGGCGAACTGACCTTAACGGTCACAAAGTAAACTCATGAAACCCCAAAAAATTTATATTTATAAGGAGAAAACAAAATGAAAAAGTTTCTTACCCTGATCCTCGCCGTCGCTATGATGGCAACCATGTCCGTCTCTGCGTGGGCGGAAACCGTTCGCGGTGAGACGGACAAACCCATCGACGTCAGCGGCGAATACAAGGACAACAGCACAAAACCCGAAGTCATCAGCGCGGACGTCACCTGGGGCGCCATGGAATTCACCTACACCGTCAGCGGTTCGATGGATTGGAACTCCGACAATCACGACTACGACGACAATACCCGCGGCGCTTGGGCAGAGAACGGCAACACGATCACCGTGGTCAACCACTCCAACGTTCCGATCACCGTTTCGTTCGCCTTTGCCGCAAACACCGGCTACAGCAAAGACGAGCTGTCCCCGGCATTGACCACGGAGAGCGTGAATCTTCCCACCGCGGAGAACGTGAGCAAGGACGATCTGTCTACACTGACGGCAAGCAGCACCCTGACTTTTAACGGCACATTGAAAGCCGGCACAACCGACGGAACCAAAATCGGCTCCATCAACGTTTCCATCGCCAAGACGGTGGCTCAAGAGCAATAATAACCCTGATAACCGCGATCTGTATGGGCGGCTGATATCCGCCCGCGAAAATGAAAGGAAAACGATATGACCCTTAACAAAAAAATTTTAGCCGCATTTCTCGCCGCAGCCATGGCGGCAAGCATGTCCGCGCCGGCGTTTGCGGAGCGCAATAACGGAGACGGCGCGACCGGTGAGACCATCGGCGACGATGTCGTCGATCTGACCACAAGCCCGACGACCAATCAAGGCGCAGGCAATTACGCACTGAATGTCAACGGAAAATTCCAAGCAGGCAGCGCAGCCAAAGACACAATTTCGGTGGATATCACATGGGAAACGATGTCGTTCACCTACACCCAAGGCGAGGCATCCTATAGCGCCGAAACGCACCAAACCACTTACGGAACCGGCTCTTGGAGCGAGGACAAACCGAAAATTTCCATCACCAACCACTCCAACACGGAAGTCACCGCAGCGTTCACCTTTGCCGCTGCCGACGGCGTGACTACCACCGGTACATTCTACACCAAGAGCGGCGACAATTACACCAAGATCGAAAATGTCGCCGATCAGAAACTCACGCTGGACTCCGCAGAGGGCAAGGCGACCACCGCCGCTCCGCAAGGCGCGCTCTACTTCGGCGTTTCGGGCGCCGAGATCAGCGAAGACGCCAAGCTGGGCACCATCACGGTGAAAATCGCAGGTCCGCAGTGGACGGTCGTCAACAAAGAAGACGACCTGTATGATGCGCTGCTTGCCGGCGGCTATGTCAGACTAGGCGACAACTTCACAGCCACTTTAGACCTCACTCCCAACGACGATTCGGAAATTTCGGCAAAACTTGACCTGAACGGCAAGACGCTGACGGGATCGCTGACTGTGGGAAACAAATTCAACCTTACGGTCCTGGACAAGGTCGGAGGCGGCAAGATTACTTATGCTGACGGTAACACCATTAATGTCCTCAACGGATCTTTTACCCTTGAGAGCAGTACGATAAACTGCGATGACCTTAGCACACATGCAATTGATGCCTTCTGGTGCAGCGTGACCATAAACGGCGGCACGGTAAACGGCGATGGCACAGCAATCCAAGCCGGTACTAATAGTAATGTGACGATAAACGGCGGTAAGGTGGCCGGAAGTACGTCCGACACCAGGTGGGCTGGTATTGACGTTAATACTAATAGTAAATTGACCGTCACCGGTGGCGAAATCACCGGCAGAAGAGCCATCTATGTCTCCGATGGAATAACCAATATCAGCGGCGGTATAATCACCGGTAAAAACACCGACACCGATGGCGGATCCGCTTTTGCCTTGGAACAGCGGGGCGACACCGGTACGTTGACCATCTCCGGTGGCACATTCAGTGCGGTCGGTGGCGGTCAATATGCTGAGATGTCTAACTACAGTGTATATGCAAATACGGAGACGACGATTACCGGTGGAACCTTTAAGCAAAGCATCGTAAACTACAACAAAATGACCATCAGCGATTGCACGATGACGGGTTATTCTATTGGGAACCAAGTCAACAATGGTGACGCAACTCTGACCATCAACGGCGGTACATATACCTTAACCAGTATCAACAATGATGCTATTGGTGAGGATGGATTAAAAGCAACGCTGAACATCACCGGCGGTACATTTACGCTCAGCGACGAGATCCTTAATCACCAGGATGGAACCCGCACAGCAGAGATCAACATCAGCGGTAACGGTGCCAAAATCACCGCAGCAGGAATTACCAACAAAGGAACGATAACCGTTTCCGACGGGGTTACCTTGTCCATCAGCGGAGGAATTGCAAACGAAGGTTCGCTGACTCTTGAGGAGGGCGTCTACAGCTTTGATCCGACAAATTACGTTGCCGCGAATAATTACACCGTGTCTCAAACCCAAAATGGTTATGAGGTCAAAAAGAAATAACTGAATCACTGAATCACCGAATAACTGAATACCGAGAGCCGGGGGATATCCTCGGCTCTTTTGTCATGAACCCGCGCGGGTAAATCACGACGGGCGGCTGATAGCCGCCCCTACAAAGAATGAATCGAAATTCGTGGACGGGCGGCTGATAGCCGCCCCTACAAAAAATGAACCAAAATTCGTAGGGGCGGATATTATCCGCCCGAAAAAAACGGGGAAGAACTTCACGAAGCGGCTGATAGCCGCCCCTACAAGGAATGAATCAAAACTCGTAGGGGCGGATATTATCCGCCCGAAAAAAACGGGGAAGAACTTCATGAAGCGGCTGATAGCCGCCCCTACAAAGAATGAATCGAAATTCGTGGACGGGCGGCTG
>CAZDOX010000049.1:0-7216 GCA_964507155.1 uncultured Lachnospiraceae bacterium | reverse complement strand
GTGTATGCGCCCTTGGCACACCGCCTCGGTATGCAAAAAATCAAGCATGAGCTGGAAAACCTCAGCCTTTCTTATCTGGATCCGATCGGCTATAAAGAAGTCAAGGACGATATCGAGAAAAAATACGGCGCAAATGTCGGATTCATCGAGAATATCCGACGGATGGTCAGCGAAAAATTGACCGCCAACAAAATTCCGTTTACGCTGGAGGGAAGAATCAAGTCGGTTTACTCCGTCTATCGGAAAATGTACAATCAAAACAAAAGTTTTGATGAAATTTACGATTTTTACGCGCTGCGGATTATTGTGGACGACGAATCTCAATGCTATACGGCACTGGGCATTATTCACGAAATGTTCAACTTCATGCCCGGGCGCTTTAAGGATTATATTTCCACCCCGAAACCCAACATGTACCGTTCGCTGCACACAACGGTGATCGGATATAACGGGATTCCGTTTGAGGTGCAAATCCGCACCTGGGAAATGCACCATTTCGCCGAGTACGGTGTGGCAGCGCACTGGAAATACAAAACCGGATCTTCTTCCAAAGAAGATATGGACAAAAAACTGGAGTGGATTGCCCGATTCATCGAAGCCGAGGACGGAACCAAAGATCCAGATGAATTTATCCACGCGTTTAAGACGGATATTTTCCACGATGAGGTATTCATCTTTACGCCGAAAGGCGACGTGGTATCCCTGCCGCAAGGGGCGACGGTCATTGATTTTGCTTATGCCATTCATACGCAAGTGGGACACCGCATGACCGGCGCTAAAATTAACGGCATGATCGTTCCCATCGATACTTGTCCCAATAACGGAGAGATCGTCGAAATTATCACGACTTCCGGGCAAAAGGGACCGAGCCGAGATTGGCTGGGAATTGTCAAAACCAGCGAGGCAAGAAATAAAATTCGCCAGTGGTTCAAAAAAGAAACGCGCGCCGAAAATATTGTGGCGGGCAAAGCGATCATCGACAACGAAATGAAAAAATACGCGCGCAGTTTGACCGAGGCGGAGCGGGGCGAAGTGGTGAACAACGTTGCCTCCAAAACCGGATATATGACCTCCGACGATCTGTATAATACCGTGGGGTACGGCGGCGTTTCCGTTTCCAAGATCGCCATCAAACTTCACGATGAGTATATGCGGATGTTGCGCGCGGAGCAGATTGAACAGCGACGGGCGATGTCCGACGAGAAAGTGCTGGAGGAGAGTTGCCAGAACGCTGCCGGCAACGCGAAAAATAAACCGGATTCCGCCGGGAACGGCGTCGTTGTGGACGGGCAACGCGGGTGCACGGTCAAATTTGCCAAGTGCTGCAATCCTCTACCGGGCGACGATATTATCGGATTTATCACCAAGGGATTCGGAATTTCCATCCATAAGAGAGATTGTCCGAATGTGGTTCGATCGCTGGAACGCGGACAAGACGCCGATCGCTGGGTGAGCGCCGATTGGGAAAAAGGGCAGGATAAGTCGGGAAAAAGCATGTATGAGGCACTGTTGCAAGTGCGAGTGGAAGATCGAATCGGTATGCTGGCGGCGGTTACCGCTTCCTTGGCGGAAATGCGGGTGTCGATTTTGCACATCGGTTGCGTGAATTGCAGCGACGACACGGTCGTGATTTCCATGAAAATCAGCTGCCGAAATACCGGACATTATCAATCGATTGTGGCGTCTTTGCGAAATTTGAGCGGCGTGCTGGAAATTACCCGCGGTTTTGCAACGTGAGCGAAGAAACGGAGGGCAATATGAAAGCGGTTATACAACGCGTGAGCGGCGCGTCGGTGGAAATTGATCGCGAAGTGGTCGGCGCTTGTCGGCACGGATTGATGATTCTTCTCGGCGTGGCTGCGGATGACACCGAGGCGCATGCGGAGCTTTTGGCGCAAAAGGTGGCAAAATTGCGTATTTTTTGCGATGAAAACGGGAAAATGAATCGATGTGCGACGGACGTCGGCGCGGACGCGCTGGTGGTTTCCAATTTTACCTTGCTCGCCGATACGTCGCACGGAAACAGACCGAGCTTTTTGGGTGCCGGGGATCCCGCGCATGCCGAAAAATTGTATTTGTATTTTATCGATCGGCTTCGTGATTGCCATGTTCCGACGCAAAGCGGTCGCTTCGGCGCGGATATGATGGTGCATATCGACAATGACGGACCGGTGACTCTTTTGCTGGACACGGAACAATGGTTGCGCCCCGCGTCGCGGTCAAGCTGAAAATCACCATCGAAAAGTAAGAAAAAAGAAAAAAGAAAAAGAATAAACAAAAGGACGGACGGATCTGCGATGAAATTACATCTGGAAGGGAATATTAACACATACTATGTGCAAACGTTGTGCATGATCTTTTTTCCGGGTAGCAAATTTTCCGAGGATGTGTCGGAGGGTCAAAATGACGGTACGGATCAAGTTAACCGTGAGCCGGAGTTGTTTCTTCGCGTGACGGAGGAGGCAAACGGATGCCATGCCGCTGCCAGGCTGATCGCCGACGGAAAGGAAGCTTGTGCCGAGTCGCAGATTTTCTTTCGCGCCGACAGAACCAAGCAGCGTACGCGAAAACTTGCCGTCGGCGGCGCGGTGATGAAAGCCGGGGAACAATTGCTGGGGTATCGGCCGTCTTGGGGCATGATGACCGGCGTCAGACCGGCAAAACTTGCCATGGAATTGCTGCTTAAGGGAAAAACCGAGGAAGAAACGGTGGAAATGCTGTCGAGCGAATTTTTTGCTCTTCCCAAAAAAGCGGCGCTTGCCACAGAGGTGGCACAACGAGAAAGAATGTTGCTGCGGGGACATTCCCCTTTGGATTGCAGCATGTACGTTTCCATTCCGTTTTGTCCCTCGCGATGTGCGTATTGCTCGTTTGTTTCCTACACCTCACAAAAATTGTTGTCGCTGATTCCGGACTATTTGAGTGTCCTTTGCGAGGATATTACGCTGTTGCTGGGGAAGATTCGTTCGTTGGGATTGAATCTGAAAACCATTTACATCGGCGGAGGAACGCCGACCATTTTGACGCCGGAGCAACTGGCGCAGTTGTTGGCAACCATCGAAAAGGGGTGCGATGTTTCCGCGCTGGAGGAATATACGCTGGAATCGGGGAGACCGGATACCATCACCAAAGAAAAATTTGTCGTAGCGAGGCAGTACGGGGTCGGCCGTGTGAGCGTAAATCCGCAGACGCTGTCCGACGAAGTGCTGCACCGCATCGGGCGGGATCATAATACGGAGCAGTTTTTCCGTGCCTTTGACGCCGCGCGCGAGGCGGGGATTCCTTGTATCAATACCGATTTGATTGCCGGGTTGCCGGGAGATACGTTTGCCAATTTCTCCCGCTCTTTGGACAAAATATTGGATTTACAACCGGAAAACATCACCGTACATACTTTCTGCGTCAAAAAAGCCGCGGATATCCTCCACCAAGATCAACAAGTTTATTCCTTGCGCGGCGGCGACGCGGGAAAATGTGTGGATTATTCCCAAATTCGTGCGCCAATGCGCGGGTATGTGCCATATTATATGTATAGACAAAAAAATACCGTCGGGAATTTTGAAAACGTCGGTTTTTCGCTGCCGACCTACGAGGGACGCTACAACGTCTACATGATGGAAGAATTTCATTCGATTTTTGCCGCGGGCGCGGGCGCGGTGACCAAAGCGGTTCACTATACGCCGGACGGCAGTGCGCCGCCGCATATCGATCGCTTTTTCAATCACAAATATCCGTTTGAATATTTGCGCGATCGCGATACCGAATTGAAACAAAAACTGGATTTTATCGATCGCTTTTACGATCCGCGTCGGGATCCAATGTCGGGTGCATGCGAAAGGAATGAGGAGGAGTAGAAATGTCGGAATTAATTGCCGAGAAAAAGTTTTCCTGCCGGCGGGACGCGCGGCGCTATGTGACTTTGTGCGAACAACAATTTTCCGAGCAAGTTCGGCGTGTTGCCGATGAGATATTAGCGTTGAAATCGTGTCGCTTTTTGGGACTTGGCGGACCGAGCTGCGCCGGGAAATCGACCATGGCAAAGCATTTGATTGCCCAATTGGAGGCTGCGGGAAAACACGTGCACATTATTTCCATAGACAATTTTTTCCGCGAGCAGCCGAACATTCGGGCGGCACAGACCGCGGATCCCTCCCGCGCGTCGGTCGATTTGGATTCGATTGACGCCTTGGATCTCCCTTTGTTTTGCCGCTTTGTCGAACAGCTGATGACCATAGGGCAGGCGACCATGCCGCTGTACGATCTGTCGGTCGGAAGACGAAACGGGGAGAGAGAGTATCGCGTGAACGACGAGGGAGATTTGTTTTTGTTTGAGGGAATCCAAACGGTTTACCCGGACATTTCGCAATTGCTTTCCGCTTACCCGTATTTCAGTATGTTTGTTTGCGTGCGCCGTGCCATTCGCTTGGGAGAGCACACCATCGAACCGAATCGGATTCGATTGCTTCGTCGGCTGGTGCGCGATTATTATCGCCGTGCTTCATCGCCGGAGTTCACCTTGTTTTTGTGGGACAGTGTGCGCGCCAACGAAGAACAATCCATTTTTCCCAACGCCAAGACCTGTCGGGCGCAGTTGGATTCCACCATGGGGTATGAAATCGGCATGTTGCGCCCTTACTTGGAAAAAATATTACCTCCCCTTCTTTCATCGAGTGACTACGGTCCGATTGCCGCTGCCATTCTTCAAGATATATCTGTTGCCGAACCGTTGCCGGCGTCGCTTTTGCCGCCTACGGCTTTGTATCGGGAATTTGTCGACCCGCAGCAGACGCTGTGACGCCAAGGCAACCGTTGATTTCAAAAGAGTCTGAAAACAAACCGTTTTCCGACACACAATTCCAAACGGAAAGGAATGGTCTAAGTCTGAAAAACGGATCGTTTTTCAGACCGAAGTTTTGTGACTTTCGCGTCACCGACGCGAATTTTCTGACGGAAAGTGCCACAAACTTCAAAGCCATTAGAAAGGAATGGTCTAACCATGAAAATATTATTGAAAAATGCAAAACTTCTCAATCAGGAGGAATATGGCAGCGATCCGATTCAGTTGACGGTGATCGAGGATAAAATAACGGAAATTACGACAGAGAGCCGTCGGGAAGAAGAATACGACAAGGTGATCGATTGCCGCGGAAATTTGGTCATGCCCGCCTTTTACAATGCGCATTCCCATGCCGCCATGACGTTGTTTCGCGGCTACGGGGAAGATCTTCCGCTGCAGCGCTGGTTAAATGAGCGAATTTTGCCGGCAGAAGAAAAATTAAACTTTCGAAGCGTGTATTTCGGCACCAAACTGGCGATCGCCGAAATGATTAAAAACGGAATTGTCTCTTTTACGGACATGTATATGTTCGAGGATGCCACGGCGGAAGCGGTGCTGGAGACCGGCGTCAAAGCCAATCTGGCGCGCTGCATTGTTTCGTTTGAGGACGGAATCCGAAGCGAGGAAGACGCGCGGTTTGCCGAAGCGGTTAAGCTGGCTGAGCAATATCACGGCGCGGGAGAGGATCGGCTGCGCGTGGACATGGCGCTTCATGCGGAGTATACCAATCAAAACGCCACTTGTCGGTATGTGGCGGAATATGCCGGGGCGCACGGCTTGCGGATGCACATTCACGCCAGCGAAACCAAAGAAGAGCACGAGCAGTGCATGGAACGCCGCGGCGGCCTGACGCCGATCGGATATTTTGCGTCGCTGGGCGTGCTGGACGTTCCGACTACCGTGGCGCACTGCGTGTACGCAACGGACGAGGATTTTGCCATCATGAAAGAGAAGCAAGCTTGCGCGGTTCACAATCCGACCAGCAATCTTAAGCTGGGCAGCGGCGTGATGCCGCTCCGTCGCGCGCTGGATGCCGGCGTTCGTGTGGCGCTGGGAACGGACGGAGCCGCTTCCAACAATTCGCTGGATATGATTAAGGAATTGCAGCTGGCAGCTATTTTGCATAAGGGCGTTCACCGAGATCCGACCATCATTACCGCCAAGGAACTGCCTGCTCTGGCTACCAGAAACGGCGCGCTGTCGCAAGGCAGAGACGATTGCGGTTTGATCGCCGTTGGCGCGAAAGCCGACTTGATCATGCTGGATATGAACGCGGTCAATAATATTCCTTGTTACAGTCCTTTGAATACGTTGTGCTACAGCGCAAACTCCTCCAATGTAATACTTACCATGTGCGATGGACGCATACTTTACGAAAACGGCGCATATACTTCCATTGATATTGAATGTCTGAAATTTGAATCGCGTCAAGTGATTCGCCGCTATTTCGATTAAAGAAAGGTTAGTTTGTCCATGCATGTTCGACACGTCAATTGCCAAGAGAGAGCCAAGGACCGCACTGATGCCGAAAAGCGCGGACAGGCGGGAACCAAAACGTTTCTGTCCGGCGTGATGATTTTGACGCTGTCCACCATGCTGGTCAAAGTTGTCGGACTGTTTTATAAAATTCCCATGCTGCGCTATCTCGGCTCGGTCGGCATGGGATATTTTAACGCAGCATACGAATGTTATGCGACGTGTTGCGTTTTTGCCACGGCGGGATTGCCGATTGCCGTTTCAATGGGGATCGCGCGGGTGCTGAGCGGGAATATGGACGAGTTTGCCAAAAAACGAGCCGTGGAACGCATGGAGCGTCTATCGATGCGGATATTTGTGTCGCTGGGACTTTTGGGAACGCTGCTGTTATACGGTGGCGCCACGGCGATGGCGAACTGGATGGACAGCCCCCAAACCGCCGCTGCGCTGCGAGCCGTGGCACCCACGGTGCTGTTCTCTTGCATCAGTTCCGCTTATCGCGGGTACTTTCAAGGGTGTCAAAACATGTTGCCGACGGCACTGTCGCAGATGATAGAGGCGCTTGGAAAATTGGTGTTCGGCTTGCTGTTCGCACGATTTGCCGTGTCGCGCGGAATGGATGTCCCAACGGTTGCCGCGTACGCCATGCTCGGATTGAGTCTCGGCGTGGCAATTTCGTCGTTATATTTGGCTGTGGCGAGGAGGTGCTGCCGATTACCCGTGGCGCGATCGGAGACCTCTTGCTCCGTTGATGCCGCTTGCGACGGCGCCGAATCTTCCGGCTCCGTTTTTCGGCGGTTGATGAGCGTCGCCGTGCCCGTTACGCTCAGTTCGGCGGTGCTTTCTTTGGCAAAAATGATTGATTTGGCACTGATCCTTCGGCGGCTGCAACAAATCGGCTAT
>CAZDOX010000048.1:0-7221 GCA_964507155.1 uncultured Lachnospiraceae bacterium | reverse complement strand
GTTGTTTGGCTGTTCGGTTTCCGCGCATGTCATCGGTTTTGCTGCGATCGGCAGGGTCGAACGGGCGTCGCAGCAAATTCCCGTTCAACAAAAACCCCGACGCCACAAACATCTAAAATAACGAACGGTTTACAGCGGTCGGAGGTTTTATGTGATTCAATTGTTGTGGGGAGAATCAATAGGTGAGTCTCTTTCTTCCCTTTGCGCGTCTTCTCTTGAGAACGTTTCTGCCATCGGCCGTCTTCATTCTCTTGCGAAAACCGTGCTCAACTTTTCTCTGACGTTTTTTCGGTTGATAAGTTCTGAGCATGTGGATTACCTCCTTTAGTTTCGGTACGTCGGAAACGAACAGAGAACGCTGTGGTTGACAGCGCAACTGTTTGATTCGTGGGTTTTAGCCACTTTGACACAATGACAACCTATATTATATACGATAATTGCGAAAAAGTCAAGTTTTTTATCAAATTTTCCCGGCAAACTTTGTGATTTTTTTCGAAAGTTTCGATTTTGCGCTTATTTTTCTCCAAAATCTTCCAGCGCGGCGATGTCTTTCTTCGATAATTTCACGGATTTACTTTCCGCCCCTTGGTACCAAACGTACAGCTCGGCCAGCGGTTCGTCCGCCTGCTCGTCGCCGGCGTAATAAAATTCCACGCGCAAGCCGATGAGCGTCTGGTCGACGGGGACGGCGTCAAAGACGTAGCGACGGTAGTGATAAACGTCGCGCTGCGTGCCCGTCGGTTCGGCGGACGGCAGGATAATTTGCGTCAGTTGGGCGTCCGCCTCGTCCTGATCGGACAAATCGTCCGGGGTGGCGTCGGTGATCACGCACAGACGAATGGCGAGGACCTCGTCGTCTCCGCTCGGAATCTGCTCTAAGCCAAAATCGTCGGCCAAGTGCTCCAAGGTGCTGTTGTTGTATTGAATCACCAGCTGCAATTGCTCCGCTTGGGGGATGAGCACCGAGTCGGCGATCCAAAAATACCCGTAGGCTTGGTCGTTGGTGCTCACGGGGTCAATTTTCCCTTGCGTCAGCAGTTCGAGCGTTTCGCCGCGTGCCTGCGCGTCGCGATATGCCGCATAGGTGGATTCCGTAACGGTCAGGGTTTTCATTTGAGCGGGCAAATGTTCCATGACTTGAATACGCCAGATCATAAGAACAAACACCAGCGCCGCCAGCGCGCAAAAGAACCATTTGATCCCTTTTCCGACACGGCGAAGAATCGGATTGGGGTATCGTTCGGGGTGAAGCGCCTCTTCGTCGTAGTCGTCCAAAGACGGGCGATCGGGTTGAGTTTCATTCATCATGATCACCGTTCCTTTCTTGGCTCAAATTTTTTAAGCGATCCAGCGCGTTTTGCAAAATGATTTGCGCGCTGAGCGTATCGATCACTTGTTTCCGCTTTTGACCGCGGGTGTTGGTTTCATTGAGAAAGCGGGAAGCCGCCATGGTGGTCATGCGTTCATCGATCAGGCAAAGAGGAATGTCCGGAATTTTTTCCTCCAACAACCCGACGAAGATGCGCACGTGTTCGGCGCGTTCGCCTTGCGTTCCGTTCATATTTACCGGCAAGCCGATTACCACGGCGCAGGCGTGTTGCTCCGCGGCGACCCCTGCCACAGCGCAGGCGGTTTTTGCCATGCCGCCGGGCGAAATGGTGTTCATACCGGAAGCCAAAAAGCGAGCGGCGTCCGAAATTGCCAGTCCGGTACGCACGTCGCCGAAATCAACACCGAGGATTCGCCCCGACGTCTTTGCAAGAGATGAAATTGGTACGATCATGATGTTACCTTTCTTTTGGGATATTTTATGTTGCCGAAATGGCAGCAAGATGGCAGCAAGATGGCAGCAAGATGGCAGCAAGATGGCAGCCGGTAGTTTGACAAGGAACCGCCCTCACCCCCTGCCCCCTCTCCCGCACGCGGGCGAGGGGGTGTCCTTAGTTTTTCTTGTCAGGGGAGCTGCGCTCCCCTGACGACCCCACGCTGTTGCCGGTAAGAGCAGCTATAATTCTTTGCACGATCTACAAAACTGTTGCTGCACAGCCAAGGAGGTGGGGGTACGGGGGCGGGAACTTCGGCGTCTGAGATGGTCCCGCCCCCGAGAGCAAGGAAGTGCCGTTAGTTTAATTTGTCAGGGAGCACGCTCCCCTGACGACCCCACAGCAGTAGCCGGTAAGAGCAGCTATAATTCTTTGCACGATCTACAAAACTGTTGCCGCCCCCACCTCCTTGGCTGGGCGGTCGCCGATGGGACGGCTGAAATCCTTTGTGCTGCCTTTGGAGCAGCAGCTATCTTTTTTTATAAAAATTCTTGAAAAGGGGTGCGGGGAAAAACTTCTTTTAAGAAGTTTTTCTCTGCAAAGTTTTTTTCTGCGAAGTTTTTCTCCACATTTTTTCTTAGAACATCCGCACGATTGAGTTCGGGATGGCGCAGCACCAAATCCAGCAAATACGATTGCACCGCGCCGATATCTTTGCCGCGAAAGCCGAGGGAAGCCAGCTCTTTTCCGCTTAGCGCCAACCCGTCGCGCGTCAGGCAATCGCCACGAGAAGTCAAAGTCTCGCATCTCTTGATGGCGCGCCGCCGCGGGAGCGACAGCAAAGCCTCGGGCGATGATACTGCCGCGGCAAGGCATGTCGAATTCGAGACCTCGTTCCAACCGCCAAGCAACAGTACCGACGCGGTGAGATCTTTGTAAGCGGCCATCATGCGGCGCAACGACGGATCGTCCGGCGGGCAGGGCGCATACGAACCGCCCAGCAGCGCCGCCGTTTGATCGGTCAGCGCGCGGGATAATCGCAACGCGCGGCAAGTTTGTCGCGCGACTTCTTCCGGGGTGCGCGTCCCGCCTTGAATTGCTTTGTCTCCGGCGTGGCGCAACAGCTGTGCCATGCGCAACGGCGCGTCGGGGGGCAGCAGGGCAGCACGTGCCATGTCCGCTGCCGTCGGTGTGGAGCCGGAGCCTGCCGTTGCGGTGGGAAGCACATATTCCCATAGGTTTGCCTCTTCAATCAAAGCAAGCCCGGGGGCAAGCGGCATATCGACGGTCAACATCCGCAGCCATTCGGCGGCACATCGCTCGGGAGATACGCATGCCAATCGCTGCCGACAAGCGCGCAAAGCTGCGCGGGTTTTCTCCTCCACGTCAAATCCAAGCTGAACCGCAAAGCGGACGCAACGCAAAATGCGCAGCGCGTCCTCGCCAAGGCGTTCTTCCGGCACGCCCACACAGCGAAGCACACCGTTTTTCAAATCCTCCTGCCCGCCAAATAAGTCCAACAGCTCGGCTTCTCTTTCAATTTCCACGCCAAGGGGCGCTTCCGTGGGAAAATCCGCGCACGCGGCAGACGGAATTCGGCACGCCATCGCGTTGACGGTAAAGTCACGGCGGCGCAAATCGTCCGCGATGCGGTCGGTGAACGTCACCGCGTCCGGGTGCCTGCCGTCGGAATACGCGCTCTCCACGCGATAGGTGGTACATTCTATCGGCTCGCGGTTGACCATGACGGTCAGCGTGCCGTGCTTGATCCCCGTTTCCAATACCGAAAGTCCCGCCGCCTCAAAGACCCGTCGCATGTCGCGGGGAAGCGCCGGCGTTGTGATGTCAAAGTCGTGCGGTGCCATCCCGCGCAGCGCGTCACGTAAGCTGCCGCCGACCAAATATGCCGGGTACCCTGCGGATTCCAGCGTATGCAAAACCCGCAGCACGGCAGGCGAAAGGACTATGGTTCTTGCCATTTGCCGACAGCCTCGCTTTCGTTCTTCTCTGCCCCTCTCCATGCATCATTTCGGATCGCGCAGCGGAACCGTATCCAACACCGTCAGCGCGTGACGGCGACAGAACGCTTCGCCCATCGCGATGATGTCCGGATTGGCAACGCCGGGCACACGGTGCGCGTCACACCCGAGAATCACCGGGTTTCCTACCTTTCCGGCAATGCGGAAAAAGCGATCGCAGGGGTAGTTGCGGTTGGTTTCCAATCCGAGCAAGTTGACCTCCAGCGGAATGTTCATGTCCAAGCAGGCGCGGCAAAGGAGGGACATCTCTTTTTCGTACGTCTCGTCGTCTCCGGTAAAATTCAAAACGTCCGGATGAGCCAAATAGGTAAATTTCCCCGTTTGCAGTCCTTCGATCACTTGCGCCACGTAGCGGTGCAGCCGCACGGGATCGTCGGAGGGAGAGAAACTGTGCGGGCCGTCTTCGTTCCCCACAAAATGCTGCCCCAAGAGCAGATAATCATAATTATACGGCGCGAGCGCTTGCAACATGCCGTCAAACAAATCCGGATAATACTCCGCTTCAAATCCGATCAAAATTTGAATTTGCCCCGCGTACTTTTCCCGCAGCTTTTCCAGCGTGCGAACGTAGTTGTCCAAAAGTTCCAGCGGAACGCGGAAATTGGATTGGTGCCCGTCGGGAAAAGGCATGGGCACGTGATCGGAAAAGCCGAAAATTTTCAATCCGTGATTGATGGCGCGCTGAATGTATTCTTCCTCGGTGCCGGTTGCGTGGTGACAACGGAATGTGTGTGCGTGATAATTGGCGATCATGGTTAGGTCATCTTCTTTCGTCTGTTTTTTTATTTTGCTTTTGCTTTTGTTTATGCCGTAAGGCGGCAAGGCGCGCGTTTAACGCAGGCAATTGACTGTCCCTTTGGCTTTCCTGGATTTGTTTTTCCACCTGAGAAATCTTCCGGCGCAGCTCCTTTTTGCGGCGAAATGCCGTCAGCGGGGCGATCGCAAGCTGATCTTCCCATTCGGATTTTTGATTTTCCAGCGGGGTGAGAACGGCGCGAAGCCGCGTTTGCTCGTCGGCTATGGCTAACTCCAGCTCGGAAATGGAAATGTCGAGCAGTTTGGCGTCGATCGACTTTTTCTTGGCGCCGCCGAACCAACCGAGGCCGCCTCGCTCATATTCCAAAGCCGCCTTGCGATCCGCCAGATTTTTCTCGTAGTCTGCCCGTGCGATCATCTGCTCCATGAGCTGCATGCAAAGATGCGTTTCGTCCAGCAACATGTCGTGGGCGTCCGTCTCGTCGTCCGCGTAATTCTCGCGATAGTAGGAGAGTGCGTGGCAATAATCGGAAAAATATCGTTGCACGGTAGCAAGACACAGATCTTCCGCGCGGCAGCGCGCGCGATCGTCCGACGCACGACACATTTCCAGGAACGGAATCAATAAATCGGCGCGGCGCACGCGCGTGGCTCCGCTTTCTTGATCGGTGTAGGTGTGACTGACGTGAAACAACCGCCGAAACGCGGCGTCCTCGGTCAGACTTTCCGTGTGGGATGGAGATGCGGCAGCGGGCGGAGCGGTTCCTTGTTCGGCAGAACATGCTCGATCGTTCGTGTCGCGCGCTTCGCGTATGTCGGAAAAAGCGGACGCTGCCGGTGAGAGGTCCGTTCTTGCGGGGTTTTCTCGCTCGCATTGCTCACTTTGCTCACTTTGCTCACGGACGGCGGGCAAGGTGTGCGGTAGCGCACGATCGATCAAATCAAAAGCGGACGCAAGCAGCGCGTCGTCGCAATCAATGCCGCCAAACCAAAGCCGATACGTTTGGTCGTCGGCGTGGTGATAGACGTGGGAGAGCTGACGATAGGCGACGGGGCAAGCATACAGAGCGGCTTTCGCCATCCGCTTGCGCGCCGCGACGGTCTCTTGGTCGATACCCCAACCGTCCTCATCGATCGACTCCGCCATCCGGAGAAAAGGAACCAAATAGCGCGAAACCTCAGCGCGATTCCATTTTTCGGGCGGATTGTTCCCTGCTGCCATGGCGTGCTCCTTTCTTCTCTCTTTTTTGCATGGTTTGTTCTGCCTGCGCGAATTTTTTCATATATATGCGAGTATAATTATATCATTATTATAAGACGGTACTTTGTATCTTCGCTTTGCTCGCACTTTTGCGTGCTCGGCACGCGGCAACACTGTGTTCGCTCATATGATACGCCGCTTGCTCAATTAAAACGTAAGCTAAACTGTGGGAGAATTTCGCGCCGCGAAATTCTCAATACGCGGCAACTCTTTGTTTGCACACATGATACGCCGCGTAGGTATATTATAGCATAAGATGTAAAAAAATGCAAGACTTTTGAACGACGAGACGCGAAAATCGATTTTCACAAATTGCAGATAAAATCGCCGCGACGGCGCACTTTCTTCCCTTGAAAGACGGCAAAAGACGCAGCCGCGGAGCACGCGCCTCCCCTCCCTTGCCCCCGCTTACAAAGAATCGACAAAAGTTTGTACAAAAAATACCGAAAAAAGAAAAAAACTTTAAAAAATCTAAGGTTTTCCATGAAAAAATTTTCAAAAGGATATTGCAAAGTTACCAATAATGTGATATAATACACATAAGCACCATGGAAATCGTGATTTGAGAGGAAAGAATGTTCAGGATAGCGATTTGCGATGAAATGCAGCAGCAGGCGGCTGAATTGGCGGAGACGCTTCGCACTCTGACGGAAGAAATTCCGGGCGACGAGTACGTGATCGACATCTTCCGCGGATTTAAACCGCTGCAAAAGGCTATGAGCGAATCGGTCTATCAACTGCTCTTTCTGGAAACACGGGTGGGCGGTATCAGCGGGATCGACTTTGTACGACGCCTGCGGCTGACCGATGAGGAGACGGACGTTGTCTTCTGCAGCGGAGAGGCCGACAGTGCTCTCGCAGCGTACAGCGTTTATCCGGTGGGATATTTGCTCAAGCCGGTGGACAGAAAAAAGTTGAGAGACGTGTTTCGCCATGTGGCAGACAAGTACCGTCAAAAGCCTTCGATTGTGCTAAAAGGGATTGACGGTGGTGAACAACTGATCGGCGTGGACGACATACTTTACATAGAAGTATTCGGCTCCGAACTGGACGTACACTGTAAACACGGCGTCGTTCTGTGCGCGGGTACGCTGGCAGAGGCTTGCAACTTGCTCACATCGCAGGATTTCTATCGTTCTCATCGCAGTTTCATTGTGAATCTTCGGCACGCGGTCGGTATCGAGCGCTGCCAGTTCAGAATGATCAACGGAGATACCGTCGCGGTGGCAAAAAACCGATACACCGAGGTCAAAGCGGTGTTTGAGGCTTATGCCGGCGTGCGGCAAACTCTCCTGCCTGCCGGAACGTGACGCCGGGCGCGGCTCGCAAACGCGCACTGTGTCCCACATGACTTCCGCGGTCAAAAATCTCGGGTCGGTACGTAAGCTTGCAAATGGGCGAG
>CAZDOX010000047.1:0-7237 GCA_964507155.1 uncultured Lachnospiraceae bacterium | reverse complement strand
GACGGTCCGTTTCCCTCGCTCCGTAGGGACCGGCGTCCTCGACGGTCCGTTTCCCCGCGCTCCGTAGTGTCCGGTGGATGACGCCAAAATCACGTAAACGTAAATGCCGTTGCTCTTGCGACATATTATGATGAACCATTTTCCTTTTGGTTCGTATTGCTTTATTGGCTTTTATCTTTTATCTTTCGTCTTTCGTCTTTCGTCTTTCGTCTTTCACCTATCGTCTATCGTCCCGACAAAGCCAAGATCGGTGCCAAGTCCAGCCGATAAACGCCGGCCCCGTCGGACATACGAACATAGGTCAATCCGGTTTCGGTTTCATTCCCCAGCAACAGCGTACACACCCGCTTGATTTCCGTGGACGTGGTCTGCCCGCTTTCGCTGTCCGTCACCTTCTTCGTTTCGCTGTAATGGATCGTCAGCGTACGCGTCGTATCATCGTCCACCCCGTAAGTTTCATACCGTTCCGGGTCAAACGTCACCGCGTCGGACAGCTTCAGGTCCATCACAGCGTCGATCAAACGGTCTCTCTCATCCGCATCCAAAATCAAGCCGTCGGAGGCGTCGGAATAAAGGAGCAGCTCTTTTTGCGTGTTTTCCACGTCATCATCGGTCGGATATGTGTAGTCGCACAAATACTGTTCCTCGCCAAGGAGCAATTTGAATCCGTAAAATTGGGAGAGTTGATAGGTCGGCAGCTCGTCGTCCTCGACCAAATCCGTCGGCCTTGCCGTAAAGTTTGTCGCGATGGCAGGCTCAATCATGTAAATTGTGGACATATCCGCCGATGTGCAGCAATACATCATGCTGTTGAACGAATTGGTCTTTCCCAACAGCAACTCGGTGTCACTGCCGTCCGTACCGGTGAATTTCAATCGATTGATCGGCTGATCCAACCCGTATTTTTCGAGATCATCGGTCGCGATATTCTCATACCGATACTCCGAATTTAAGGAAAGTACCGATTGAATCATGATCGTAATCAATCCGTTGCTCAACGGCCATGTCGGATCATCGTCCCACAGCCAACGCGTTGCGTCCTCGGAGAGCGTATAGCGATAGATCTCTCCGTCCACCATGTAAGAAAACGCACACAGCGTTTCGACATCCACCGTAAAGAACGGATCCGTCGCGTCCGTCCGATCGTCGTTGTCCCCCGCGTCATCGGGCATCTCGCTCCGAGAGGAAAGTCCCACGGTCAGCGCATATACGCCGATCAACACAACCAGCACGCCCAATAACAGCACTAATTTTTTACTTTTCGTCATCCGCCTTTTTCCCTCCGACGCGATCAAGCTTTTCTGCGACGCACCCAAACGACGATGCCGCAAGAAAGAAGTCCGATCGGAATCACCAAGCTCATCACAATTCCCAGCGCACGGTAAGAAAATTCCGAAACGGTCAATCGGCTTTCCACCGTTTCCATCGCTTCGATGGCGGTCAGTGCCGACGTATACTTATCGTTCATCGCACCGGCGCCCATGGCAAAGTAATAGAACGATCCGTTGCCGTACGTGGATGCGGAAGTGTCGCTGAACGCGTCCGCCGACGCGAACCACAACAGCCGCGCCCCGGTTTCGCTGTTTTCGGCGAAGATCCCCGTGGCAACCTTGCCCCAATCGGTTTCGCTGCCGTCCGAGGTCACCGTGTATGCGTCAGTCGCGTTGAACAGTTCCGTCACGCTCACACCATCGGGCAAAGTTTCTTCGGATAAAATGCCGTGCGCCGAGGGCATCACCATGGCCATATTGTTGCTATACGCCGTGTACGTCAACTCATGATTGGCGTTAACCGTCGGTTTGAGCACCGTGTCGGCTCCGATATATTTGTTGGCATTTCCCTCATGCAGCACGCCGCCCGTCGTCGGATACACGCCGAACGTCTTTGCCACACGCATCAAATTGGGCATGTCCGTCTGATCCGGCGTGGTCAGAAGAATCATGCTGCCGCCCCTCTCCAAATATTCGATCAGTGCGTCGGCGGTCGACGTGGTCAAATCGTAGGACGGCGCCTGCACGATCACACACGACGCGCTCTCGGGGATGGAATCTCCCACCTCAAGCGCCAAAGATTCGCAAGGCAACAAGCAACTGTCCATCAACTCGGAAAGCGTGGCGGACAGCTCATTTCCGCCGGCGCCGGAAAGCACGTACAAATGAGGCATATCTTCGCAAACCACGTATTCGATGGCCGAGGTAATTTGCTGTTCCCCGTTGAAATATTGCGTCGCATTGGTCATATCGACGCCGTAGTATTGGTAATAAGCGCTGACCAAGCTATCGTCTTCCATGATTTCTTCATAGGTGTACAAATCGATCGACATTCCCAGATCTTCCAGATACACCGTTTCCATCTCCAGCGTATCGACCGTATAATAGCGCAAGTCGCTCTCTACGATAATATATCGCCCGGTGGACACAATTTCCGAATATCGATCCAGTGCGGTCGGATCGGCCAGCGGATCGACGATTTTCACGCGGATTCGGCTGTTGGCAGCCGTATAACGATCCAGAAAGTTTTCCAGCGTCGCGGTGATGGTGCCCCCCTGCGATACCACGATCAGATTGACGTCGCGGTCAATGCTCTTCAAAAAATTCTCGCTGGTAGCACTGAGCGTATACCGACGATCTGCGGTGGTATCAAAACGCGTCAGCGAGCGCGGCAGCGCGCCGACCAATAAATTAATCACCACCAAGACAGCCAGCAAAATCAAAATCATCGCCATGGTCCAGCTGCCCAGACGCGTTGTTTTATTCATGCCGAGCACGCCGCCGGCTTTTTTTGTTTCATGTTGGTTCATTGTCATGACCATTCCTTTCCCATACTGCCATATCATCAAAGATCAAGACCAGCGTCTTTTTTCCATGACCTGATCGGTCAAGTAAAGGAAAAAGACCACAAAGGAAGCATTGTAGACCAGCGTTCCCACGTCCAAAATTCCGTAGTTAAAATTGGTAAACCGTCCGAACAGCGAAACCGCATCGATGACACGGCGAAACAGTCCGGTGTAAAGAGAGCTGTCACATGCGTACACCACCGCCATGATTCCCACAGCCACCAGAGCGACAAGTCCGCTTAAGCGAATATTCTTGGTCAGCGCCCACAAAAGCAACGCCGCCACCAGGACAAGCGCGATCATGGCAAGAAAAGACGCAAGGGCGCCGGTCGGAACCAAAATGGCGATGGTATCCATCAAAAACAGCAGCAAAACGCAGCCGATCCCGACAACCGCAGCAATGATTTGACTTTCCGTCAGGGAGGAGATAAACTGGCACAGTGCCAGCAGCGCGGCGCCAAGCAAGAAAAACGCCAAAAGCGAGCAGTACGCCGTCGCGTAATTGACGCTGCCAAAGCAGCCGAGAATCAACGGATACACGGCAATCACCCCGCAAGGGATGGCAAACACCGCAAGCATAGCCAAATATTTCCCCATCACCACGGAAGACAAACTCATCGGCAGCGAATACAGCAGCTGATCCACGCGCGTCCGACGATCTTCGGCAATGGAGCGCATCGCCAAAATGGGAATGGCCAAAATCAGCACATATTGCAAATACATCAGCGAATAACCGAAATCCGCGTACTGCCCGTACAAATTGAACAGCGTCACCAGCACGCCCTCAAACAGCAACACAAGAGCCATAAACAGCGGTCCCACGACGTTGCGCATGTAGGAAGAAAATTCCCGTTTAAAAATTGCAATCATTCCGTTTTATCCTCCTCCGATGTGCCGCCGTCCTCCGGTAAATCCGTGGTTTGCGTTTCTTCCGTTTCGTCTTCCGTTTCGTCTTCCGTTTCGTCTTCCACCTCGTCCGGTGCGGAATCGTTGGTCAGGGCCAAGAAAATTTTCTCCAGCGACTGTTCTTCCAATTCCATCGTCAAAACCGCATATTTATGCTCTGCCATGGCAAAGAAAATCGCGTCTCGCAAATCCTCGCTGTCCACCGGAACGTCGACGGTAACTTGTCCCTCGTCGCTCGACGCGCCAAGTTGCGGTTGTCCGATCCCCTCTACACCGCCAAGCACCGAAAGCACCCCGTCCCGATCGCCGCGGATGACCAAATGGAGCACTTTTCCCTGCCCCAATTTGGCTTGCAATTCTTCCTGCGTTCCGCTTGCAATCAGCTCGCCGCCCGAAATGACCAAGATCTCGTCGCACATCTCGCTGATTTCGGACAAAATATGGCTGGAGATAATCACGGTTCTTGTGTGTCCCAAGTGACGAATCAAATCGCGAATTTCTATGATCTGCTTGGGATCCAAGCCGACCGTCGGCTCATCCAAAATGATAATGTCCGGATTTCCCAACATGGCTTGGGCAATGCCCACGCGCTGTTTATATCCTTTGGACAAATTGCGAATCAGGCGATGCTGCACGTCCTCCACACGCGTAAGCTCCATCACTTCGCGCACTTGTTTTTCCACGCGGGAGACGGGAACCCCTTTTGCCTGCGCCACAAACGTCAAATATTCCTTTGGCGTCATTTCCGTGTAGAGCGGCGGCATCTCCGGCAGGTATCCGATACATTTTTTCGCCTCGACCGGCTGATCGTAAATATCAAACCCGTTGATGTTCACCGTTCCCTCGCTGGGGGCAAGGCAGCCTGTCATCATGTTCATCGTGGTGGATTTTCCCGCGCCGTTCGGGCCGAGCAATCCATAAATTTTTCCGTTGACGATCTTGAAATTCAGATTTTTCACCGCTTCATGATCTCCGTACCGTTTGGTCAGATGTTTGACCTCAATCAAAATAATCCCTCCGTTCTGTGTCAAGGGCGCGCGAACGTTGTCGGCACGCCGCGCCATACCAAGACAATCATACACGCAAGTTGTGTCATGGGTTTGACATATTTATGAATGTTTGATGATTTTTGTTCACATCTTGTCATTTTTGATTTCACTTGCAAAAAAATCATCGGCGAATGGCAAAAGTTTTACGTTTTGCGCAAAATTCTCTTGATTTCTTTTCAAAAAAGTGGTAGAATATATATAATAAAAGGTTTGTGACGGATTTTGTCACGGCATGACAAGGTTCGACGCGAAGCAGGAAAGGACCGGTTTGTATGATGCCATCGTTACACCAAGACACATTTGCCCCCTATCTGTTTCATCAAGGGACCAACTATTACGCTTATCGTTACCTCGGTTCGCACGTCGGTGACGACGGGTCGACCGTGTTTCGCGTGTGGGCGCCCCATGCCGACGCGGTTTCCTTGGTGGGGGATTTTTGCAACTGGGATGTGGGAATCCCCATGCAGCGCATCACCGAGCAAGGAATTTGGGAGGTTTTCGTCACAGCCGCCCTCTATGCCGGTCAACCGTATAAATATCGGATCCGCACCAAAGATCGTGTTTTTCTCAAAGCGGACCCCTACGCCACAGCGTCCGAATGTCCGCCCGCCACAGCGTCGCTGATCCCCGACCGAACCCCTTATGTGTGGCACGACGACGGCTGGCGCGCTTACCGTGCCAAAGTCATGCAGCCGAATTGCTTTTATGAACAACCCATCAACATTTATGAGCTGCACGCGCTGTCATTCAAGCGGCATGAGGACGACACTTACCTCACATGGCGCGAACTTGCCGAAGAACTGGCTCCGTACGTGAAGCGCATGGGATATACCCATGTGGAATTGATGCCGGTGATGGAGCACCCCTACGACGGTTCGTGGGGATACCAAGTTTGCTCTTACTTTGCACCGACCGCTCGCCTTGGAACCCCCAATGATTTTCGTGCGTTTGTCGATATGATGCACGAAGCGGGAATCGGCGTTATTTTGGATTGGGTTCCCGCCCATTTTCCCAAAGATGCACACGGATTGTACGAGTTTGACGGACAACCCCTCTACGAATATCAAGGCGCGGATCGCATGGAACACAGCACTTGGGGCACCCGCTGCTTTGATGTCGGTCGTCCGGAAGTGCAATCGTTCTTGATTTCCGGCGCTTCGTTTTGGATTGAAGAATTTCACGCGGACGGTTTGCGTGTGGACGCAGTGGCGTCGATGTTGTATTTGGATTATGACCGCGAACCGGGGACATGGTTCCCCAACCGATACGGAAACAATCGTAACCTGGAAGCGATCGCTTTTTTCAAGAAACTCAACGCACATCTGCACGGCGCTTACCCGGACGTTTTAACCATCGCCGAGGAATCGGGCGATTTCGGCGGAGTGACCGCCGACGTCTTGAACGGCGGACTCGGGTTTTCCATGAAATGGAACATGGGATGGATGAACGACACGCTCTCCTACATGTCGCAAGATCCCATTTATCGTAAATACCACCACAATAAACTCAATTTTTCGTTAACCTATTCGTTCGAGGAATCCTATGTTCTCCCCATCTCGCACGACGAGGTGGTGCACGGCAAAAAATCGCTGTTGGATCGCATGCCGGGCAGCTATGAGCAAAAATTTGCCAACCAACGCGTCTTTTATGCGTGGCAAATGACCCACCCCGGGAAAAAGTTGTCCTTTATGAGCAACGAAATCGGACAATTTCGCGAGTGGGACTATGCCGGCAGCGTGGAATGGTTTATGACCGATTATCCCATGCATGCCGCCATGCAGCGCTACTACGCCGCTTTGAATGAGTTTTACCTGAAACATCCGGCACTCTGGCAGCAAGATCACAGCTGGGACGGTTTTTCTTGGATCAATCCCGATGACGCCGAATGCAGTGTTCTCTCTTTTCTGCGTATCAGCCGCTCCCCGGCGGAATCGTTGCTCATCGTGCTGAATTTTACCCCGGTTCACCGTGAGAATTATCGCCTGTCCCTGCAAACAGACGGCGCATGGCTAGTTTTGTTCAGTTCCGATGACATGCATTTCGGCGGCGCAGGACTTTGCCCCCCCGGGACGGTCGTCACTCCTTGTCGCGACGGCGACTCTTACCGTTTGGATCTTTCGCTTCCCCCGCTCAGTGCGATCATACTGCGTCCGATTTTGTAACCGATGTCCGCGTCTCGCACACCACTGTCTGTGATCACCGGGGCATGCACCCGGGAAATCCTATAAGCGTCCCCAACTATCAAACTACGGAGGTATTACCATGAACCAGAAAAAGGAATGTGTTGCCATGCTGCTCGCGGGCGGTCAAGGCAGCCGACTCTACGCGCTCACCAAGAAAACCGCAAAGCCCGCGGTTCGCTTCGGAGGGAAATATCGTATCATTGACTTTCCTCTTTCCAATTGCATCAACTCCCAAATCGATACCGTGGGAGTTTTGACCCAGT
>CAZDOX010000046.1:2623-7339 GCA_964507155.1 uncultured Lachnospiraceae bacterium | reverse complement strand
GTCCGGATCCGCGATCCCGGGCGGCGTCTGAGCAATTTAAGAATCCACAATCCGTATATCGAGATCAGCACGTACTATGATCCGGCCCTCAAAGGAAATCCCGGTCGCTGCTTTATCGAAAATATTTTTATCATCCAAGCATGGAACACGGGCGTGTTTGTTCACGGTACATACGATGTGGCAACTCTTTGCAACATTGAAGTGTGGAACGCCGGTGATACCGCATGCCCGACGGCGTTTCGATTCGGAAAGAACGACGATGTTCGCTGCGTGAATTTGTTTGCGTTCAATGCGAAAATCGGTTTCTATTTTGAGGAAACCGTTTGCGATACGGACGGCGGAAAGGGCGGATGCTGGGGCAGCTTTACCAACTGCTCCGTTGACTACAGCCATCACGGCGTGGTGGTCGGTCCCGGTCAACACAGTTTGACGTTTGTCGGCGGCACCTATTGGGCGCATTTCACCGGCTTGAAAGTCGAATCCGGTACATCGAAAAATACCATGCTCACGTTTACCGGTTGTGAAATTAAAACCAACGGCGCCAGCACCATTACGATCGCCGGCGGTCAAATGGTGGCGATCAACGGTTGTAACTTGGTACGTATCATGAGTGGACATAGCAACGCGCCGATCAATATCTCCGGCGGCACCGGGGTGACGATCAGCGGAAACACAATTGCAACGCTGGACACGGCGGTGAATATCGAATCCGGCTTCAAGGGCGGTGTTGCGATTTCCGGCAATGTCATTTTGTCGGCGGCTCAGTCCGATTCGAACGCAATTAAAAATGCTGCCAAAAATGCGACGGTGACTGAAACGGGGAATGTAATCCTTACCGGTCAAGAGTTCGATTAATTCGGATTTTTGACGTCATGCGGACGAGGAACTTTGGGGGGAGACTTCTTTAAAAAAGTTTCTCCCCATCCTCTTTTTCCGAACTTTTTTGCCGTGCTTGACGCATGGTTACCATACGATCCAAATGATCTAAACGATCCAAACGATCTAAACGATCCAACAGAAAGGATTTTTATTATCATGGCAACAATTACGCAACTAAAACAGATGATTTCTCATGGCGACGCTGACCACGTTCTCTCCGGCGTCTATGGGAACGATGGGTGTAAAGCCGCGCGAACACGTATTTTGGCTCTTTTTGATGCGTTTGTCGCTCATTTTGGCGAGGACGAGCGGGAGGTCATGCTGATTTCCGTTCCGGGACGCAGCGAACTTGCCGGGAACCATACGGATCACAATCACGGACGCGTGATCGCCGCGTCGATTGATTTGGACGTGCTCGCCCTTGCCGCTGCGCGCACCGACGCGACGGTTTGCTTGTACAGTGAGGGGTTTGAGGCAGAAAAGGTGACACTGAATCCGCTGCCCACACCGCAAACGGTTACGCCGGGCACCTCCGGGGCGCTGATCGCCGGTATGGCGGACGGATTTCATACCAAGGGATTTTGTTACGGTGGATTTGACGCGGTGATGACCTCGCAGGTGCTGCGCGGCTCCGGACTTTCCTCTTCCGCGGCTTACGAAGTGGCGATCGGCACAATCTGGAATCATTTGTATAATCGGGGGAAAGCGGACGCGGTCACGATCGCAAAGCTTGCGCAACGCGCGGAAAATCTCTTTTTCGGTAAGCCGTGCGGATTGATGGATCAAGCGGCTTGCGCGGTCGGCGGCATGGTTGCCATGGATTTTGCCGATCCCGCCGAGCCGATCGTAGAGCCGATTGCCTTTGACATGACGGCGGCGGGATATGCGCTGTGCATTGTGAATACCGGTGGAAATCACGCGGATTTAACCGATGATTATGCGGCGGTTCCTGCCGAAATGCGTGCGGTAGCCGGGGCGATGGGCGTGTCCGTGTTGCGCGATGCCAAGGAGTCCGCGGTGCTTGAGGCGATTCCCCGCTTGCGTGCGGAAGTAGGAGACCGTGCCATACTGCGCGCGTTGCATTTCTTTGCGGAAAATCGACGGGTTACGGCGATGGTCGACGCGCTGCAACGCGGCGACTTGGCACAATATTTTGACGGGGTGAAAAGTTCCGGCCGTTCTTCTTTCTGCTATTTGCAAAACGTTTATCCGACGTCCAACGTACGAGAGCAAGGACTGTCCGTAGCGCTGTGCCTTGCCGAGCGGGTGCTGGCGGACAGCGATGGCGCATGGCGCGTGCACGGCGGCGGTTTTGCCGGTACCATTCAGGCGTATGTCCCACTTGCCATGGTGCCGACATTCCGTTCTGTCATGGACGGAGCATTCGGCGCCTCGGCGTGCCTGACGCTGCACATTCGTTCGGTCGGCGCTTGTCGGCTGCTGTGATGCGCGCGGCAAAAGAACAGTTGTGTCAAAAGTCATGAGCTCTGCGCCGTTTGCCGTGCACGCTGCTTGACATTTTTTCTCGGATGTGATACAATACATCCAACGGTTTTGACCGATTTTTTCGACGAAAGGTCCTCCGATTTCGGAGGTGATGGATACCATGTCCGATTTTTGTTCCCCACTTTCCTCTCTTTGCTTGGATAATCCCCGTCAGAAGCGAATTTTGCTGGTTAACGATCTTTCGTGCTTTGGTAAATGTTCGCTGACGGTTTCTTTGCCGATTTTTGCCGCTTGCGGAATTGAAGCGGTTCCGCTTCCAACGGCGCTGCTGTCCACGCATACGGGCGGCTTCCCGCTGCCCTACATTCAGCCGCTGGGCGAACAAATGACGGCGATTTTGGCTCATTGGCAGCAGATTGGCTTGCGCTTCGACGCGATATATTCCGGGTACTTGTGCGGTGAGGATCAAATTGCCGTTGTCGAGCAGTTGTTTGATCGCTTTTCCGATGATCATACCTTGCGCGTGGTCGATCCGGTGATGGGAGACGGGGGCAAGTTGTATCACGGCTTTGACCTTTCGTTTGCCGCACGGATGAAACAGCTTTGCTCGCGCGCTTCTGTCCTAACCCCGAACAGCACAGAGGGCGCTCTGCTGACCGGCAGGGAACCGGCTGCCATGATTGATGTCGCGCTTCAGCACGCCGTCTTGGAAGAATTGCACGCACAAGGGCCGCGCGTGGTGGCTTTAACCGGCGCCGTTCGTCGGGATGGGACTGTTGGGTACCTTTGCTGCGACGATACGCACGTGTGGGACGATATTCGCCACCGTTATTATGATCGCCCTTTGCACGGCTGTGGGGACGTTTTCACCTCTGTGCTTTGCTGTGCCATGTTGTGGGGAAAAACGGCGGAGGAAGCCGTTCGGATCGCCGCCGATTTTACGCTGACGTGTATTCGACAAACGGTAGCGGACGCACCCGCGCACTGGTACGGATTGCGTTTTGAGTCGGAGCTGCCCGGGTTGGCGAGTGCGTTGATGCCGGATTTGCGCCGATCCCGCGCAACGGATCGAAAAAAACAGAAAAGGAAATGAGATTTGACATGGATATTACCTCTGTTTTTCCCAAGCGGGATTTGTGGCAGGTATTGCAGCAGACCACCAAACATATTTATCTTTACGGAACGGGGAACGGTGCGGACAAAATTCTTGCATACTGCGATCAATATCACATTGCTGTCGAGGGTTTTTTTGCCAGCGACGACTTTGTCAGGGGGCAAAGCTTCCACGGAAAGAAGGTGTGCCGCTTCTCCGACATATGCGAACGGTACGGCGAGCAGCAGGTGCTGGTTTTGGTTTCGTTCGCCACCTCGTTGCCTATGGTGATGGCGAATGTTCAAGCCATAGCGGCGCGCTGCGAAACCTACATCCCGGAAGTTCCCGTGCGCGGAGACACGCTCTTTACGCTCGCTTATGCCAAAGATCACGCCAAAGAATTGCAGCGGGTGTATGATTTGCTGGCGGACGATCGTTCTCGGCAAGTTTATGCGAAGGTGATTCGATTCCGTCTGACCGGAGAGCTGGCTTGTTTGCAAGATACCGAGGATGATCCGTCGGCTGTGATCAAAACGGTACTTCATCCCGACAGTTACCGCACCTACTGCGACGTTGGCGCCTACGACGGGGACACCATTAGAACGATGATGACCCATTGTCGGTATTTGGCACGAGTGCATGCGATAGAACCCGATCGGCGAAACTTTCGCAAGTTGAATGACTTTGCCGAGCAAGTTGCCGACAAGATTCAGCTTACCTTGCACCATTGCGCCGCATGGGATCGTAACGAAACGCTGTGGTTTGACGACAGCGGAAATCGAAATGCCGGGTGGAATCCCGACGCCAAAAAGCGGGTTGCCGTCCCGGGGGTCCCGCTGGATGATATGTTGCAACAAGAGAGAGTTGATTATATCAAGTATGACGTGGAGGGAAGTGATCTTCCTGCGCTGCTCGGCTCTGAACGAACCATTCGTGCCGATCGCCCCGATCTTTTGCTTTCTTTATATCATCGCACGGAAGACCTATTTGTTTTGCCGTTGCGCTTGCACGAAATGTGTCCGGCGTACCGATTGAAAATTCGGCGTTATCCCTATATTCCCGCGTGGGATCTCAACCTATATGCCAGTGTGCGTGATGAATGAGGGAGATCTATGAACGGCGTAAAAAGGAGTTTATTCCAAGGGCGTCGGTTGCCAAACGATTGATTCGCTTTTTTAAGATTTTTTTAAATGCCGGTTCTCAATCTTGCAAACGTTGAAAACATATGGTATAATATACGCGACGTATAAATAGTGCGAACAAAGTGCGGTCGCGTACCGAGAATTTCGCAAGGCGAA
>CAZDOX010000046.1:0-2523 GCA_964507155.1 uncultured Lachnospiraceae bacterium | reverse complement strand
CGCGTACCGAGAATTTCGCAAGGCGAAATTCTCCCATAGATTCAAAAAATTTATGGCATGGCATACGCGGCGTATAAAATAGTGCGAACAATACGTAGCCGCGTTTTGAGAATTTCGCAAGATAGATTCAAAAAAATTTATGGAATAGCATACGCGGCGTATGATAAGAGCGAACAAAGTGCGGTCGCGTACCGAGAATTTCGCAAGGCGAAATTCTCCCATAGATTCAAAAAATTTATGACAGAACACACGCGGCGTATAACGTATAAACAGTGCGAACAAAGTGCGGTCGTGAGCCGAATAAATTCTTTCGTACTTCATGAAAACAAATATACGCGACGCATAAACGGTGCAAACAAAGACGAGCATATTTTTGAAACGGTCGGAGGAAAATCTGATGAAAACATTGATTCTGACTTGCAATACGGGGCAGGGGCATAACGCCACGGCATCCGCTCTGCGCGAGAGCTTTCTTCGCCACGGCGAATCGTGCGAAATCAAGGACGCTTTGTCTTTTCTCTCTGTCCTGACTTCCCGTGCCGTGGGGCGGATTCATACGGGCGTGTATCGTTCCATGCCTCGCGCGTTCGGCAACGGATATAAAATGGCAGAAGAACATCCCCACGCTTTTGCGCGCAACACGCCGCTGTGGCACGCGTTGAACGGCGGTCGCCGCCGCGTCTATCGCTATTTGTCACAAGGAAATTACGATACGGTCATTTGTACTCATGCGTTTTCTGCTTTGATGTTGTCCGGTGCCATGGAGCACTACCCATCACTGCGCCCCAAGACCTGCTTTATCGCTACCGATTATACCTGTAGTCCGTCGGTCAATGAAAGTCGCTTGGACGCTTACGTCATCCCGGACGCCGATCTGATCGATGAGTTCGTGCACTGCGGTATCCCGAGAGATCGGGTGTACGGCTTGGGAATCCCCGTGCGGGACGCATTTGCTGTTCGCGGCGATCGTTTGGAAGCCAAAAAGGAACTGGGACTTTCGACCAACGGCAAACATTTGGTGATGATGTGCGGAAGCATGGGCTGCGGTCCCATGGAAAAAATGGCGGATTTGCTGCTTTCTGCCATTCCGTCTCATGTGACGGTCAGCGTTGTTTGCGGGACCAATGCGTCGCTGCAAAAAAAATTGAGCAAAAAACACGCGGACGACCCGCGGTTGCGTGTCTACGGATTTGTGGACAACGTGTCGCTGATGATGGACAGTGCGGATTTGTACTTGACCAAACCGGGGGGAATCAGCGTTTCGGAAGCGGCAGCCAAGCAGCTGCCGATGGTTCTGATTGACGCCGTGGCGGGATGTGAAGAATATAATCTCCGCTTTTTCTTGGAGCGCGGTATGGCGCGCACGGCCGACACGCCGACGGAGCTGGTTTCGCTTTGCCTATCGTTACTGCAGGCAGAGGGAACCGAACTGGATTCCATGGCGGCAGCCATGGCGCAGTATGCGCACCCACACGCCGCGGACGAGGTTTATGATCTGATGAAGAATATGCCGCCTGCCGCGGTAGGAAAACCGTGGCAAAATGCCAACGATACCACAAGATAGAAAAGAGGTTACATGCTTCGTGCCACGTGCCAAGTTGAAAGAAAATTTAATTGATTATCGCGGATTGCGGTGGAACAATCTCAATAGTCCGCAATATCGCCATGTGTGGTGGGTGCTGTTTTGGCCTATGTTTGGTTTGATTTTTCAAACGATGGAAAAGGTGTGGGTGGACCGGGATTGGCATGTGGTGTATCATCCGCTGGACGACGTGATTCCGTTTTGCGAGCTGTTTGTCTTTCCGTACGTTTGGTGGTTCTTATTCTTAGGCGGCATGGTGGCGTTCACCTTGTTTTTTGATCGCGACGCTTTTGTCGGCTTGATGAAATTTATTACGATCACTTACGGCGTCACACTGCTGATCTACATTGTCTTTCCGACCGAGCAGCAGCTTCGCCCGACAAGCTTTGAGCGGGACAACCTGCTCACGCGCTTTATGTCGGATTTTTACGCGTTTGATACCAACACCAACGTTTGTCCGTCGATGCACGTGTCGGGAGCCGTTGCCGTGCTGGTCAGTTCGTGGAACAGCAAATATTTCCGCACGTTACCGTGGCAAATTTATTTTACCGTGACGACAATTTTGATTTGCTTATCTACGGTGTTTCTCAAACAACATTCCGTATTGGATATTCCGCCGTCGCTTATTTTGTGCCTGATTGCCTATCCGATCGCTTTCCCGCGCGCCGTTTTTCGCAAGGGAACGCAGAAGTCGGCGCCGACGGGAGGACAAGGAGACAAAAGGGAAGACCGGAAAGAAAAGGTTTCTTAGAAAAAGCTTCTTGAACACATTCAAAAAAGTTCTTTGCAAAAAATGGTGTTCGGGCAAATCCGATCGGCAGCATTTACTTTTACAAGATCCGGGCGTCGTTGGTCGCGCAGATGATGACGCGTCCGGATTTCTTCGCTCGTATCTATCTTTTCCCCTCACCCCCTGCCCCCTCTCCCGCACGCGGGCGAGG
>CAZDOX010000045.1:0-7399 GCA_964507155.1 uncultured Lachnospiraceae bacterium | reverse complement strand
AATCGGTTGATTGGGTTGATTATTTTCCTGCTCCAAGGTAATCTGCTTAACCAAATCCGACATCCCCATGGTACCGGTTACGTGCCAACTTTCCGTCACATATCCGTCAATCGGATTGACCTGCACATTTTACGGAGATCCTGCTTGAATGCTTTCCATTTGCGTAGCCAGTACATTGCCGTCCTTATTAAGCAGCTCAATGGTCAACTGGTAGAACGCGCGCGTGTACTCCACCACGATCGGCTCAACTTCCTCCGTCACCGAACTGATCCGAATTCCCGTCTTGTCCGTAACATAACCGGGAATGGTCGGAACCACTTCAATCAACGGCTGGCCGTAGGTCACCGTAACCGTCTTGCTGTCCAACATTTTGTATTCATCGGAATCCGCTTCGACAAAGCGCAGCTCGATGGTAAAGGTCTTCAGCTTATAGTAAGCCGTCAATTTTTCTTCGCCATTGTAAGAAGCCAACTCAATCGTCGGATTCACGGCAAGATATCCGCTATCTTCCATGGACGGAAGCTCATACCGCACCGGCTCACCGTAATAAACCGTCATCGTTTCCGAAACTCTGATCGGACTGTTGGTGTCTTGGTCCACAAACTCAATTCTCACCGTAACCGCTTCTTTTGCGTAAACCAGAACATACGGTTCTTCTTTGGTGTAATCTTTTTTAATCCCCTCAATCGTCAAAACATTGGTGGACAACAGCGTATAGTGAGCGATATCGTCGATCTGACTTAAATCAATCTTCACATCGCTGCCGTACACACCGCTGAAGCTAAACAGTTTGTCCGTCAAACGAACACCGTCTTCATCCTCCAGCGCAACCCAAACCTCGCAGTTGCGCGGCGTGTAGGTGATCGTCACCGCCTCCAGCGCACCCTCGATTTTCTCAATGGTGATCGTCGTGCGATCCGGCGTGTATCCTTCCTTTTCGGGAACCGTATACGTCAACGAGGAACCGTAATATCCCCACGGCTTATCTTCTTGTTCCAGCACAATTTTCCCATTGGCATCGCGGAAAACCAGCTTAATCGGAAGTTCATAAATCTCGGGATTGTACACAACACGTACCGTCGTGCCGGAATCGGCGCTGACCAGCGTTCTTTCCACCACGGTAAGATCCGCCGTGTAGTGCGCGATCGTCGGGGATTCCACGCGGATGGTTTCACCCGGCATACCGATCACCGTCACCGCATCACACACAGCCGTTTTAGTACCCGCATAAATATATTCAATCGTCAACGTTACTGCTTGCGCGTAAGTCGCATTTTTGACAACGCTATCGGCATTTTTAGCAAATTCAGTCCACTCGTCTTTTGTACCACTGAAGTAGACCTTGCTCAAGGCGCTGCAACCGCTGAAAATTCCCGATTTCAAATGGCTGATCTCACCTTTGGAAATGACCACCTGCTGCAGTGCCGTACAATTTTCAAAAGCACCGCTGATCACGCTCTTAATCGTAGCAGGAATGGTGAAGCTTGTCAACGAGGAACAACCGGAAAATGCTTTTTCCCCGATCGTAGTTAGCAGATAACCCACGTTCACCTTCGTCAACGACGTGCAGTTTGCAAATGCTTCTGTAGGAATTGCCGTTACTGCCAACGGAAGGGTTATTTCTTTCAAGGAGGAGCACCCTTTGAAAGAACGATTACCAATTTCCTCCACACTTTGCGGCAACTCTACGGAAATCAAATTGGTATGGTCTTTAAACAATTCGTTGCCGATTTTCGTAATCCCGCTTCCCACTTTCACGTATTTAATGTAGGTCACATATTCGCTCCACGGTGCAGAATCGGAGATTTCTCCCGTACCGGTCAATGTCAGAATACCATTGGTGCAATCCACGTTCCACGTGATGCGTCCATTTTCGGAAACACCGGAATCGTTATCCGGCAAAAGCGCCTTTTCTAAGATTTCATTACCGCTTTCGATAGTCGGTTTGATTCCCCCGGTATAAACAGCCTTGGTCAATTTCTGGCAGCTGCTAAATGCATCCACCCCGATAGTCAACTTTTGCGTCGAGCGAATGGTGACTTTCGTCAGACCGGAGCAGTTATAATACGCTTCGCTCCCGATGGAAGTCAACGCTTGGGGAAGCTCCAACGTGGTCAGCGAAGCACAGCCGGAGAACGCATTATTTCCGATAGAAGTTAATTTTTCAGGCAACACAATCGTAGTCAGCGCTGTGCAATTTTTGAATGTTTCATCAGAAATTTTTGTCAGCGAAGCGGAAAGCGTAATTTCTTCCAGTGCACTGCAACCGCTAAACGCAGCTTTTCCAATGGTCTTGACCTCACTTAGGTTGGAAATTCTATTGACCTTGCTCAAAGCGGCAAAGGCATAATCGCCGATTCCCGTCACGCCTGCGCCAAGCGAAATGGTAGCAATGCTCGAAGCATACGCATACCACGGCGTCGCAGAGGCAGAAGTATAATCCGGAATTGCTCCGGTGCCGGTGATACTAAGTTCTCCGCTATCGTATGACCATTTTAACGATGTACCGGAAATAGTACCCGAAGTCGTCGGATTGGTACTTGGGGTATCCGGTGTCGGGGTGTCCGGCGTGGCCGTACTGCTGCCGGAATTATATACAATACTCTTAATGCCCTCTTTCCCAAGAACCGTCATACTACTCTCGCTGTTTGGCGTGTAGATGGTAACGTCACAGCCGGAGAACGCACTCCCCGCAATTATCGTCACAGAAGAAGGAAGTTTTAACTCTTTCAAGGAAGTACAGTCTTTAAATGCCTCGGTAAGAATGGTCGATAAAAGTGAATCCGTTATCGTTACGCTGCTCAAGTATGTCAGATTGGCAAAGACTCTTGCCCCAATCGTTGTAATGCCGGATAAGGTAACACTCTTGATGGGAATAGAGTATGCATTCCACGGATAACTTGCCGCATACGGCAATTCTTCTCCGCCAACCTTGGAAGATTTCAATGTCAAACTGCCGGTTGTGATATCCAGTGCCCAGCTGATCCCCGTACTATCCAAAGTTCCACTGTAACTTGTCGTCGTACTTTGACCGTTAAAAACCAATTTGGCTTTGAGATGATCGTTGCCGGTGTGGAAAAAACTCGTCTCATTCGACGGCTTTGCGATATCCACCGTCGCACTTTCAATCGATCTTGCCAACAGAAAGGCATTATTACCAATGCTTGACATGGTATTTCCCATTGTTACCGTTTTCAAAGAAGCGGCATTGGAAAATGCATTTGCCGCAATGCTGGTCACGCCATTATTGATGACAATATGCTCCACATAATAAACAAATCCAACCCACGGGAAAGCAACCCCATATTCTGTCATGCTGCCGGTACCGGAAATCGTTAATGTCTTTGTCGATTCATTGTAAAAGTACACCAAATTACTTCCGCAAGAACCGTAATAGGTCGTTGTCGTCGATCCGCCGGATGACCCACCAGACGATCCTCCGGATGATCCGCCGGCCGAAGTACCGTAAACAATTGAAATGTTTGTGTCAGTTTTTATGTCCTCAGCTATGCTCATAAAAGCTTCACTGTTCGGTGTAGTCACAGTTAAAGTGCAACCGTTAAAAGCGTACTTTGAAATCGTATTCAACGAGGTTGGGAGCGTCAATGTTTTCAACGACGTACAACTCATGAACGCACCCTGATCAATCGAAGTAACCGTACTTGCAATTTGAACCGATGTCAATTGACTACAACCATAAAATGCGTATTCACCAATATTCAAGACACCCGTTTCTATAACAACCGTTTTAATAGCCTTCTGATACAATTTTAACCAAGGTGTCTTAGTGATAGCGCTGTTATAGCTATTCATTTTTGCCGAGCTGTTGGTAATTCTCGGTTCAAGAACCAACTTTCCCTCGCTCGCATAAAAAGTCCACTTAATATCGCCATCCTCATCGGATGCTGTATATGACCCACTCTCAGCAAACGCAGCCGTCAAGCCGGAAAGCATCCCCAGCAACATCGATAGGGTCAGCAGAACCGATAAAACCTTTTGGATTTTCTTCATAAGCTATAAACCTCCTTGCTATTTACCGTCCGTTTTGGTCAAAAAAGTCTTCCACTCACGAAGACGGCAGCCTGATAGATATACCCATTATACCACAACCGCTCAAAAAAAGCAAGAGCGTTTTTAACTTTTTAATGATTGTTTACAAACTGTACATAGCTCTTGTTTTTTGCGACATCGGTGGAGCAAAGTTGCCTAAATTCGACCTTTTTTCATTTCTGCGTGGAGCGTTTTCCCGCGTTTTGGCGCCCGCGTCACGGGTCAAAATCGATCTTTATGACCGCGCCAATGCCAAATTTGCTTGCGAATTTGATCCGCCGGCAGAACGCTGAGCGCCATCAGAGCCGTCAAGCCAAGCTCCCTTACGGTAAGCGGCACCGTGCGCAAAACGCTCCCGCCCAGGTAGACAAACACCAGCTGGACCGCCAAAATCAAAGCCATAATTCCCATAAAAGGACGATTTTTCGTCAATCCCGCGCCGAGATTTCGCCGATCGGAACGCGCGTTGAAGCAATTAAAGACCGAGGCGAAAATAAACAACGCGAAAAATGCCGTTAGGTGACAAATCTCCCCCTGCCCGCCGCGGAACTGCGACCGAACCCAAGGACTTTTCAAAAAGAACAGACACATAGCCACCGTATACGCGCCGAGCAGCACAATTTGATTGACCATATAACGGCAAAGAATGGGCGTATCGCGCCGCTTCGGCGCTTCTTTCAGGTAAGACGCCAGCGGTGCTTCGCCGGCGAACGCCAGTCCGCCGAGAGTGTCCATGATCAAATTGATCCACAACATCTGCACCACGGTTACCGGTGCGTCGACGCCGATAAACGGGCCGATCATCGACACGCCGACCGCGCAAAAGTTCATGGTCAACTGCAACGTGATAAATTTGCGAATGCTTTTGAAAATCGTTCTGCCGTACAGCACGGCGCGGACGATCGACGCCAAATCGTCATCCAAAATAATAATATCTCCCGCGTCCTTTGCCACGTCGGAACCGCTTCCCATGGCAAAACCGATATCCGCCATGCGCAATGCCGGCGCGTCGTTGACGCCGTCCCCCGTCATTCCGACCACGCGATTTTCCTCTTGCGCGATGCGAACCAGGCGACTTTTATCGCTCGGATGAGCGCGCGCGATCACAGCCAAGCGCGGCAGAGCGGCGCGCAATTGCTCATCGGACAGACAAGAAACTTGCTCCCCGGTTAAGACTCCGTCCCATTTCCCCGTCAAAATCTCACACTGTTTGGCAATGCTCACCGCCGTTTCCGGCGCGTCGCCGGTGATCATCACCACCTGAACCCCGGCTTCGCGCAATGTCCGAACTGCCCGCCCCGCCTGCGGACGCAAGGTGTCCGACAGCTGCACCGCGCACAAAAAGTAAGCGCCGTCAAAAAGTCCTCGCTCCATATCCTTGACCGTCAGGGCGCGCGGCAGCACGGCAAACGCCAACATTCTCTCGCCGCTCGCCGCATAGCTCGCCACCCGTTCGCGCATCCGCGCCGCGTCAAACGCTTCTCTCTCGCCTTGTTGATTGACGGCATAGCGCAGCCGCGGCAGCAAGCGATCCGGCGCCCCCTTGATCAGCGTGATTTCTTTGCCGTCCGCCAAGCGAACGGCACACGATGAAAAGTTTCTCACGCTGTCAAACGGACAATCGGCCAATTTCCGCTCCGCCATGCGCCCGAGGTCCGCCGCCCATGTTTTCGGAATCGCACAAAGCAGCGCACGATCCGTCGCGTTGCCGCCGAGTACCGCGTCGCCCTCTCCCCACGCGGCGCTGTTGTTGACCGCAAACGACAAATAAAGTCCCCGCGCAAACGCCGCGTTCGTCGGATCTTTCGGCGATATGTCCTCGGTGCGGCAAGTTCCGTTTACCGTTAAAATATCGCCCACGCCGAGCTGTCCCCGCGTCAGCGTTCCCGTTTTGTCGGTAAACAGCAAATTCATGCTGCCCGCCGCCTCAATGCCCGTTCCCTTGCGCACCAGCACCTGATCGCGCACCATCCGTCGCGTGTTGGCGGAGAGTGCCACGGCAATCATCATCGGCAACCCTTCCGGCACGGCAACGACAATGACCGTCAAACCCAGCGTCAGCGCATGCAGCAGAGCGGAGGTCAAATACGGAAGATCGGTCAGTTTCATCATCATAATCGGATAAGAAAATCCGCTGTCGGCAAAAAATATATGGAACAAATAAGCCGCCGCCACCAGAGCCGCGGCAAGGTAGCCGACCACGCTGATTTGCTTGGCGAGTTTACTCAAGCGCAAACGCAGCGGACTTTCCCGCACCTCGCTTTGCACCTCTTGCGATATGCCGCCGAGAACGGTACGGTCGCCTACCTGCGTCACGCGAACCACACCCTCGCCATGCAAAATCGAACTGCCGCGAAACAGCCGATGTTCATCTTCCGATCCGCCGCCTTGTCCGGCGTCATCCTCAATCGCGGTTGCCGTTTTTTTCACTTCGCGGCTCTCCCCGGTCATCGCCGATTGATCCACAAACAGCTCGCCCCGCACCAGCACCCCGTCCGCGGGAACGCTCTCCCCGGCGCCGAGCATGATCAGATCGCCGACCACCGCCTCATCCCACCATATTTCTTGCAATTGACCCGCGCGCAACACTCGGCACCTCCTGCCGGCAGCCGCGCTTTGCAAGTGGTCAAACGCTTGTTGAGAGCGACACTCCGACAAAGTGGAAATCATCGTCGCCAGCAAAACGGAAACCGCGATACCAAGCGTTTCCATCCCGTCGCCGCCGCGAAACGACAGCAGCAAGTTGACCGCCAAGGCAGCCAGCAAAATTCGGATGACGGGATCATTCAAATTAGCAAGAAAATACGACCAAAACCCTCGGCTTTTTTGTCGGCTCAATCGATTGTCTCCGTGCAATCGACGTGCGCGAAGCACTTCCCCCTCGCGAAGTCCGAACAAAGCGCTCTCTTGCCTTGACTCCGCCCTTCCCGTCTCTTTTGTCTCATTCGCTTGCCGCTGTCGCACCGAAACCATCATAGTCGTCTTTCCTTTGCTCCTCTCTCTGTTCTCTGTTCTCTGTTCTCTGTTCTCTGTTCTCTATTCTCTGTTCTCTGCGTTTTTTCATCTTTTGTCGGAAAATTTGCGTCCGCCGCGTCATTTTTGTTTCAGTATATGAAAAAAGCGCGCGAAATAGTACCCTTTTGCCCCGTAGGGAAAGAGAGCGTTGTGGTTCCACAAAACAAAAATGGTTCTTCACAAAAAATGGTGTTTGGGCAAATCCGATCGGTAGCATTTACTTTTACAAAATCCGTGTGTCGTTTGCCGGCGCGGATGGTGACGCGCTCGGATTTTTTCGTTCGTATCTACCGTTTTTTCCCCCTCACCCCCTGCCCCCTCTCCCAAAGGGCGA
>CAZDOX010000044.1:0-7651 GCA_964507155.1 uncultured Lachnospiraceae bacterium | reverse complement strand
CGACGGCCCGACGGCGATTACGGTGACCAAGCAGCTGGCGTCTCATTTGCTGCCCGCCATTGCCATTGCCGCGTACAGCTATATGGCGCTGATTCCCATGATTCAGCCGCCTTTTATGAAGTTGTTGACCACCAAGAAAGAGCGCGCGATCCGTATGACCGCGCTTCGTGAAGTGTCCAAGGTGGAAAAAATTGTCTTCCCGGTTTTGGTTACGCTGGTCGTCGGTCTGATTGTCCCCGACGCGTTGGTGCTGGTTGGCTGCTTGATGTTCGGTAATTTGCTGAATGTGTGCGGCGTGACCGATCGTCTTTCGAAAACAGCACAAAATGAGCTGATGAACATTGTCACCATCATGCTTGGTATTTCCGTTGGCGCGACGGCGACGGCAGAGAATTTCCTGAGCGTTCGCACGCTGGGAATTATTGTCTGCGGTTTGGCTGCGTTTTCTGTTTCTACGATCGGTGGCTTGCTGACGGCAAAATTGATGTGCTGGGTGACCGGCGGAAAGATCAATCCTCTGATCGGTTCCGCGGGCGTGTCTGCCGTTCCGATGGCGGCGCGCGTCTCCCAAAAAGTCGGTTCTCGCGAAGATCCGACCAACTTCCTTTTGATGCACGCCATGGGACCGAACGTCGCAGGTGTCATCGGTTCCGCCGTTGCTGCGGGTGTATTCCTCTCTTGGTTTAGCTGAGACGATGGATGGTTCGCGTGGGGCCGATCCATGTTACCCGATCGGCTTCACGCAAGAATATTTGTGCCGCCCTTGTGGCGGTTAAAGAATGGAGATTAGCGTGAAAGTTCAAAACAAAACCGGGAAGATAAACTCTTTCACGCATAACGATTTGTGCCGCCGCATGGCGGCGGAATGGAGATTATTATGGCAAAACAGATCAAGATTACCGAAACGGTTCTTCGCGATGCGCCGCAATCGTTGATCGCAACCCGTATGACCACGGATGATATGCTGCCGATCTTGGAAACCATGGATTCTGTCGGCTATTATTCGTTGGAAGCGTGGGGCGGCGCAACATTTGACGCATGCCTGCGTTTTCTGCAGGAAGATCCGTGGGTCAGATTACGGAAAATTCGCGAAAAAGTCAAAAATACCAAGCTGCAAATGCTGTTCCGCGGACAGAATATCCTCGGCTATCGCCATTATTCCGACGATGTGGTCGAATACTTTGTACAAAAGTCCATTGCCAACGGAATTGATATTTTACGTATTTTCGACGCGCTGAATGATCCGCGCAATTCGCAAACGGCCAATCGCGCAACCAAAAAAGAGGGCGGCCACGGTCAAGCTGCCATCAGCTATACGACCGGTCCCGTCTACTATTTGAATTATTACACCAAATACGGAAAGCAGCTGGAAGAAATGGGCGCCGATTCCATTTGTATCAAAGATATGGCAGGCTTGCTGCTGCCGTACGAAGCGTATGATTTGGTCAAGGCGTTGAAAGAAACGGTAAAAATTCCGATTCAGTTGCATACGCACTATACGGCGGGAACCGCTTCGATGACCTGCTTGAAAGCCATTGAAGCCGGCGTGGACGTGGTAGACACGGCGATTTCCCCGATGGCGCAGGGAACTTCCCACATGCCGACGGAGTCGCTGGTGGCTGCTCTTGCGGGAACCGAATACGATACCGGAATTGATTTGAATCGGTTGAACGAGGTGACCAAATACTTCACGCCGCTGCGCGAAAAATATTTGCAAAGCGGACTCATGGATCCCAAGGTGATGAAAGTCAACGTCAATGCTCTGATCAATCAAGTCCCCGGAGGGATGCTTTCCAACTTGGTTTCTCAGCTGAAACAAGCAGGCAAGGCAGATTTGCTTGACGCGGTTTTGGAGGAAGTTCCGCGGGTGCGGGCGGACGCAGGCTACCCGCCGCTGGTCACTCCCTCGTCTCAGATTGTCGGCACGCAAGCCGTGTTCAACGTGCTGATGGGCGAGCGTTATAAAACCGTGACCAAAGAATTTAAGGCGATGGTTCGCGGTGAATACGGCAGAACGCCGATGCCCATGAAGCCGGAATTTGTCAAGCAGATTATCGGTGACGAGAAGCAGATGACTTGCCGTCCCGCCGACATGCTGAAGCCGGAGCTGTCCGATTTGCGCGCCAAGATTCCGCAGTATATGGAACAAGAGGAAGACGTCTTGTCCTATGCGCTTTTTGAGCAGGTCGCGCTGAAGTTCTTTGAGCACCGTAAAGCGGTGAAATACGGGATTGATGAAAAAAATTCCGATACGGCGCAGGGAATCCACGCCATGTAAATCAATAATCAATAATGAAGAACGGGAAGAACACCATGAAAAAGGTTTCTTCCCGCTTTTTGACTTTTCCTCGCGGGAAAGCCGCTTTTTTATGTTGGATCGGACGGCGCGCTGCGTTATTGTTGTTCCGATGTTTTCTGCTTTAAGGACAAATTTTTCAACGCAAGGATCTCGGATGGCGAGAGCCGCCGATAGTGCCCCTCCGGCAAGTGACCGAGAACCAGTGGACCGATTGCCACGCGGTGCAAAGACAAAACATGCAATCCGACCGCGTCGCACATGTTGCGAATTTGACGATTTCTTCCCTCGGTTAACGTCATTTCCAGCTCGGTTTTGTGTTCCCAACCGCGCAAAGGGATCACGCGAACGGGACGGATCCTATAGCCGTCCAACGTCATGGGCGAGGAAAGCCGTTTCAACTGCGTCGGCGTGACCTCACCACCGACCGTGACGTGATACACCTTGGGAAGATGATGGCGCGGGTGCGTCAGCAAATGGGCAAGCTCTCCGTCGTTGGTCAGCAAGAGAAGTCCGGTGGAGAACATATCCAAACGACCGACCGGGTAAACGCGGACCCCAAGATCGGCGACAAGATCCGTGACCGAAGGCCGTCCTTGTTCGTCTTTGAGCGTAGTCACAAAGCCGGCAGGCTTGTTTAACATCACCGTGACGTGATCGGCGGGCGGAAGCGGGCGAATCGGCTTGCCGAGATACGTCACCGTATCGGTGGACGGATCAATTTTTTGACCGATGGTGGCGGTGTTCCCGTTGACTTGCACACGTCCTGCCGCAATTTCACTTTCCGCCGTACGGCGGGATAAAACGCCGCAATCGGTAAAATATTTTTGAATCCGAATTTTTTCGTCATTTGTTTTGGGTTGAGATTGAATTTTCACAAAAGGCTACCTTTCCGTATTTATTGTGTATGATGGGCATGAAATGAAAACAGAGATTGAAAAAAAGCGAGGATCCGTTCAAAAACGGTCGGCGTCGGGAGAGCCGGAACATCGTACGCCGCATATAGCGGAACGGTTGCAATTTCCTCCCGCACACCATCGCCGTCCGTGTCGCACAAGAAAACCAAAGCGCCGACCACGTCGCCCCCCGATACCGACGCGTACAAGAAACGGGGAAGTTGCACGCGACAAGAAATCGCGGCATGGTTTTGTTCCAAGGTTATCCCGACGGAGGTACGATTGGTGACCATGACAAAATTTTCTTTCCCGCCGGTAACGGGAAGAGGTGTTTGGTATTCGCCGGATTGACAAAGTGAAATGCGTGTGTAGTGGGAAAAACCGTAATCCAACAGCGCGGTGTGGTCGTTCCAATCATCCGGCGCGTTGAGGGTCACCGCGATCAGCGTCAAACCGTCGCGCACGGCTGCGCTGACCAAACAACGCCCGCTTTTTTTGGTATAGCCGGTTTTTACGCCGATGGCACCGTCATAATAACGCAGCATTTTGTTGTGATTGAGAAGCACGCGCGTCCCGACCGGGACGGTTGAGTCTTCCGCGGAAGAATCTGCCCTAACGCCGGATAGATCGGGCGCCTGCATATCGCAAAGCGGAATGGTGGCGCGCTGCGTAGACATAATCTGCTTTAGCGTCGGGTTTTTCAGCGCAGCTGCCGCAATAAGCGCCAGATCGTATGCCGTCGTATAATGCGAATCGCTATCCAAACCATGCGGGTTGTCAAAATGTGTGTTTTGTAAGCCGAGTTCTTTGGCTTTTTGATTCATCAACAAGGCAAAATCCTCGACATTGCCGGCAGTGGCAATGGCTAAGGCAACGGCGGCGTCGTTTGCCGATTCCAACAGCAATCCGAGCAATAACTGCTCAACAGTCAACCATTCGCCCTCGTATAAGTAAATGGAAGACCCCTCAATTCCGACGGCGCGTCGGTCGATTTGGACGGAGGTTGTCGGCGCGAGATGTTCCACAACAACCAGCGCGGTCATGATTTTTGTCGTGCTTGCCATGGGCAGTTTTTCGTTATCGTTTTTTCCGTACAACACGTCTAAACTGTCCGCGTCCAGCAGCAGTGCCGCTTTTGCAGAGAGCGACAACTCGACCGCATGCGCGCGCGGCAGTAGGCAACCGAGCCAAAGAAAAGACAAGGTTGCAATCAGAAAAAACGACAAAATGCGACGAGATCGGACGGATGAAAAAAAGCGAGCGATACGAAAAGTACGAAAACGAAAAGAACACATAGCGCCTCTGTCCCCTTTGCCGATGAAAGTCCATGAAAAACTATATGGACCGATCGTCGGGAATATGCTTGTTTTTGCCCGGATGGTTCAATTATTTTTCGTCTTCTCCTGCGTCATTTTCTCCGTTTTCGTCCGAGTCGGATTTTTTGGAGGCCGCGTCTTTTTTCTTGAACAGCGCCTTGATTTTTTCGATCAATTCCGGTGCGCGTTCGACGGCAGACGCAATTTGTTCCACCGGATCCGACGGCGACGCGCCGGATGTCATGGAAAGCACTTGCACGTCACCGTCGCTCTTGACGACCAAAAAGCAAACCGGCAGAATAGTCATTCCGGTTCCTCCTCCTCCGCCGAAGCTTTGCTTTTGCGGGGAATTTTTTCCGAAGTATTCCAAGCCTCCGGTGGTGTATCCCATGGAAATTTTGGAAATGGGAATGATGGTGGTTCCGACGTCGGTGGTAATCGGTTTGCCGACGATGGTATCGGAATCGACCAGCGTGCGCAGACTTTCCAGAGAAGTTGCAATCATGTCTTCAAGTTTGTTGTCGGTGTTTGCCATGTCGTTAGTTCCTTTCTTTGCAAAAAGATAAAAAATCAGCCGTTAAAAAGCGGAAAAGCGATGATTTAAAAGAAGAAGTCAAGTCATGTCGGTTGGTGCATGATCGACGCGTGCGCGGCGAGAGGATTTGTATTTGAGAATATGGATCAGCGCGGCGATTGCCAGTGAAATGGCATGGTGGACGCGCAGCCGGATAGTGACATCCAATTCAAGATCAAACGTGTCGCGAACAAAATCCGGCAGCAGGGCGATTTGCTTTGGATGGTGCACATGCAGATTGGTTTTTTCGTGCAAGATCATCATCAATCCGCGGATCGCGGGACAGATCGTGCCGTAAAGAAGGGCGGTTTTGGCTGCGTCATCGCTGCCGATGCGCAATTGCAGACGATACAGATGAATATGCGTGGCACAGAGCAGTCGCTTATGCAGATGCTCCAGCAACGAGGTGATCAACGAAAGAAGCTCGGTCAGCTGTTTTATTTTTTGTGCGGCGCCCGGCGTCGGAACTGACGAGACTTTACGGGAAACTTGCTTTTTTGCTTGCTTTTTTTGCTTACGTGCCAGTGCGCGTGCCGCTTTCTTTTCCCGTTTTTTCACAGCGCGCGGCGAGTAGGCACGGGGGTGAAACGCTTTTTTCTTGGCGGGGTGGGTAAAAACGGGGAACACAGCCGCCTTGACGCGGCAAGAAAATGTGTTGGACTGCGAGACACGAAGTTGCACGTCGATCGGTAAGAACAGCAGCAGAAGAACCAACGCAATCAAGCCAAGTAAAATGTAAAGGGCAATCATAACGGATCGATACCTTTCTGTTTTGCGGGCAAACGTTCGAAAACGAAAAGAACGCGCCCACGTTCATCATCGACGGGGAAGGGGAAGTTTATGCGGGGGAAGCGGCAGAATCTTGCACTGATGGGGCGTCGGATTCGGAAAGGGGTGCGGTGTCATCCTCTTTGCCCGCTTGCCGATGTTCATTCTCTTGTTTTTGCTCTTGCTCTTGTTTTTGTTCTTGCTCGGCGGCGACGGACAATGCTTCCGTCGCGGGCAATTCTTCCAGGGAAGAAATACCGAAGACGCGCAAGAATTTATCGGTGGTCCCGTAGAGCATGGGACGTCCGACCGCCTCCAAACGCCCCACGGCGTGAATCAACTCTTTGTCCAGCAGAGAATTGACCGCATAGGAACTGTCTACACCGCGCACCGTGTCGACAAACGTGCGGGTGACCGGTTGATTGTAGGCGACAATGGCGAGCACCTCCATGGAAGCGGCAGAGAGATTCCCCCCGCGTCGCACGCCGAGCACTTCGCGAATATAGGGAGCATATTCCTCTTTGGTGCAAAGTTGCGCCGTATCGGGAAACAGCAACAGCTGAATCCCGCACGGAGAGGAATGGTTGATCCGATCTGCCGTATGCTCCGCCAAAATTCGCACGTCGGCGGCGGAAAGCCCCAACGCGTCTCCGATTTTTTTGTATGGAACCGGGTAGCCGGCTGCGAACAAAATCGCTTCCAGCGCCGCTTCCATGTCGGACATGGTTTTCAGCGCCTGCTCCGGGGTGTCGGGCGTAGTTGCCGGCTGTTGCGGTGGGGTGGGGGAATTACGGGTCGTTTCATTCATACGGCAGTCTCTCTTTCGGATTCGGTTTGCGTCGCCTCTTCGGCATCATCGGGGGCGGGCGCGTCATTAGAGTCATTCAGCGTGAAGCGGGTGGTGATGCGGTGCAGCGCCGTGTCGTCGGTCGGCTCATCGACAATCAGAATTTGCCGCATTTTGATCAGTTCCAGCACGCCAAGGAAAATCGCAATCATGTCCGGAAGCGATACCGCGTCGGAAAGCAGATTTTGCAGCGATGTTTGTTCGGTATCTCGGAGATGTTTGAGAATCCCGACGATTTTTAATTCGACCGGAACGATCGGACGGCTGATCATGGGAGTAAAAGTTGCCTTTTTTTCGTGCGCGATACTCTCTTGATAAGCGTTCAATCGGCGGATGGCTGCGCTCAGCGCGCTGAGCTGCTGATCGGCAACATAAGTCCGATCTATGGAAATTTCGTCGGTATCTTTGACCATGCGTTGGGAGTGAGCGGCGTACAGGGGTGCCATTTTTGCCGCGCCCTCTTTGGCGCGTTGGTAACGAATCAGCGCATCGGTCAGCTCAAACCGCGGATCTTTTTCTTCCTTTTCTTCCCGAGGGAGCATCATTTTGCTCTTGATGTACATCAGTTCGCTGGCCATGAGCAAAAAGTCGGACGCCAAATCCATGTCCATTTGCTCCATGGTTTCGATGGCTGCCATGTATTGGTCGCAAAGCAATGCGATGGGAAGATCGGTAATGTCGATTTTATTTTTTTGAATCAGCGTTAACAATAAATCAAGGGGGCCTTTGAAGTCAAATTGTTCCAGTTGAAAGGTAACTTTCTCCATGGGAAACGCTCCTTACAGTAAAGAGTAAATATGGTAACGAATCAGCAATAAGCGGTAATACGAATCGGAATTTTCTCCCATGCCGGTAATGGTATAAAGCAAAGAAGAGAGTCCGTTTTGCGCCAAAGAAAGCGGTAGATCAAAAATGCCGCCCCATAAAAGCGCAAAGAGAACGATCATAATGATT
>CAZDOX010000043.1:0-7765 GCA_964507155.1 uncultured Lachnospiraceae bacterium | reverse complement strand
GCAACGGACTCTGACTCCGTCATTACCTAGGTTCGAATCCTAGTACCCCAGCCATCAAACGGCGATAAAAAAGATATTGCCCAGAAAACCCTTGATTTTTCAAGGGCTTTTCGCTTTTTATGGGCGGAATTTTAAGTTGCAAAAATTAAGATAGAACCGAAAAAAATAAGATGGGCGGGGAAATACTCCCTCGCCCGATTCTTTTTATTTATTCATCTTCCCCAAATACAGCGGCATAATTTTATCTGCCAAGCCGTCGCGCTTGATTTTCTTGGAGCTGTTTTTGGGGAATTCTTCCGGATAGTGCACGTACGTGCTGATATGCTTATAACTTTGCACGGTGTTGTTCACTTGCGCCAACGCTTGAGCGAGCGCATGGTCAATTTGCTCGTCGGTTGGTTCCGCGCCGTACTGTTCCCGCAGACGATCCATGTCCGGGCGAAGCAGCGCAACAATATCGTAATCTCTCTTTTTTTCGTTCATGATTCCGACGATTACCGCCTCCGCAACGGCTTCATGACGGCAAAGATAGGTCTCCAGCTCTTCCGGAAAAATATTTTTTCCGTTATACGTTACAATGACGTTCTTTTTTCGCCCTGTAATGTGCAAAAATCCGCGTTTGTCCAAATATCCGAGGTCACCGGTATAAAACCAGCCGCCGTGCTTAACCGCAGCGGTTGCTTCCGGCATTTGATAGTACCCCAGCATCACGCTCTCGCCGCGCACGCAAATTTCGCCCGTCCCGTCCTCTGCCACGTGGGCGATCCGCAGTTGCCCTTCGGGGAGCGCCAAACCTGCCGCGCTATCGTCGTAGCATCGGTCGTGGTTCACCGCCGCCAATGGAGCACATTCGGTTAATCCGTAGCCTTGGATGGCGTGAAATCCCAACTCGCGCAATCCACGCAAAATCGCCGGGTCAATGGCGGCGCCGCCGGAAATCAGCAGGCGGAGTTTGCCGCCGAACATGTCATGAATTTCGGCAAAAACTTTTTTTCTTGCCGATTGGCGCGCATTCAAAGGGCGAATCGGCTCGGTCAAGGCAATCGCGCGGCGCACTTTGCCCTCCATGCCTTTTTTGCGAATGTTGTTCCATATTTTTTGATACACCGTCTCAAGCAGCAGCGGGACGCAAAGCAGCGCCGTCGGTTGCACGGTCTTCAATTCTCGCATGAGATAGCGCAAGCCGGAAGAAAAGACAATTTTGGCGCCGGAATAAATTCCGCACAAAAAACCGATGGTACATTCATACACGTGGTGCAGCGGCAGCACGGAGAGCAGTACGTCCGTCTCGTCCTCATAAATCATCATTCGTCCGTTTCGGACGTTGGAATAGATATTGCGTTGCGAGAGCATCACGCCTTTGGACGCTCCGGTTGTTCCGGAGGTAAAGATGATCGCCGCCACGCGATCTTCGTCGATCGGAGCGGATAGGGGGGGGGTTTGATCGGCATCCAACAGAGCGGCGCCGCGATCAAGCCAGATCGGCAGCTCGGAAAAAGGAATCCGAATGATATTTTCGTCGGTAAAATCCGTGGATTCAAATTTTGGCGCAAGCGTATCGCTGTAGAACAAGACGGCCGGCTCGGTCATACGAATCACATTGTGCAGATCGCCCGCCGCCATTTCCTTATCCACGGGAACGACGGTTGCCGCGCCGGTCATAGCGGTCATATAGCCGACCACCCATGCGTAGCAATTCTCTCCACTGATCAAGATATTCTGACCTGCGAGCGTTTTCCCCTGCTTTTGCATGAGTTCTTGCGCCAATGCAAGGCAAAACGATTGCACATCTCTTCCGTATCGGGCATAGGAGTATTCCACCATGACGTCGTTTTCTTTTTGAGCAAATGCCGTCTTCTCGCCGAACAAGCGGACGGAGGTAGTCAGCATTTCTCTCAGGTTTTCTATATGTCGAACGGGGTATGGGGTATATGGTATTTTCATGGCAATACAAATCGCCGATGGCGGCGATCTTTCCTTTCCGTAAGGCGATATCGTACGATTTTCATCATCTGTTTTCGCAAGAGAGCGCTGCTTTTCGCACGTTTCTTAGAAGTGCAGCAATCCCTTGAGTTCATATGAGGGAAACTTTTCTCAAAAGTCCCCCTCATAACTGTCTTTCCAACTCTTTATTTAATCTGCGTGCCGACGGGAACGCTGTCGTCGACAAATATCACTTTACAACCGCAAGCATTGTTGGTTGCTGCCAGCAGCATGCCTTGGCTGGTCACTCCGGTGATACGATTCGGCTTTAAATTGGCAATGACGATAATTTTTTTGCCAATCAGATCGTCGCATTTGTATTCCGCCTTGATGGAAGAAACGATCACGCGCTCCCCAATTCCATCGTTGAGCGTCAATTTCAGGCACGAATGGGATTTGCGAATTTCCTGCGCCTTGATGATCTCGCATACACGCAAATCCAGAGCGCCAAAGTCGTCAATGGTCACGATATTTTCTTTGATCGGTTCGACCGGATCCGGTTCGCCGTAAACCACCGTCGGCGCAGCTTCCGCCACTTCTTCCACCGTCGGATTGGCTTCTTCTTCGGTCATCGGCGTGGAGAAATCCAACAAACCGACATACCGCGCAGCGTCAATCGCATACAAGAACAGATACAACCGCGGCCCGCGCTCTTTGTCTATCAGCAATTTGTAAACCGTCTTGAAAAACGCGCCCTGATAGCCTTTCATGGTCTTATCGTCAATCTCACTGCCGTATACCTGCTTGGGAATGGCATACAATCGGGTGTTCAGCTCGTCCAGCGTATACCCGCCGCCGGCAATCAGATCGTGCAGCAGCGCAATCTCTTGCTTTTCTTGCTCGGAAAGCGTTTGATAAACTTCCCAGTTGCGACCGCGACGCAGGCGGTTGACTTGATCCGGTGCGCACTGCTCCAGCCAGAACTTGGCGCGCTGCAACCGCTCGGCAAACTGCTCTTTCTTGTACGGCGTCCCGATTTTTTCAAATACGGTTTCCAGCATGGTTTCGTTGAAATCCACGATAGAACCCAGCTGCACCATGTGTCCCATGGGAACGCGCTCCGGCGTATGCCCCTTGACCGTGCAGTTGTACATAATCGCTGCGTTAAACTCGTTGGCATTCCCTGCCACGTACTCATCGTACATTTTATCAAACTCAAAATACTGACGCAAAATACCGTCGTCAAAGCAAAAATCAAACGCCTTGGTCGGTTCGGTCTTGGCGTACAACCAGAGAATAATTTCCGGATCATATAACTTAAGGATGGTATCCGGCGTCAAATTCAATCCGGTCGAGCCGGACATCTTGCCGGTGCTCCCCTTGATTCCGATAAACTCATAACCCTGGAACAGCGGCGCTTCATAGTTGAAAATCCGCTTGGAAATTTGCTTTCCGTTGGAATACGACCCGGTCGGTGCGGCATGATCCTTTCCGCCCGGCTCAAAATCAACGCCCTCGTGTCTCCAACGCATGGGCCAGTCAATTTTCCAGCCCAATTTGCAATTGAAATCGATCAGGAAATTGAACGTCCCGCTGTGTCCGCAGCGGCAGGTATACGTCGCCTTGGTGCAATCCTCGGACAAGGAGGTGATGGTGGTGAAATCCGTGTGGCACTCCGGGCAGAAAATGGATACCGGATAATAGCGTGCTTTTTCCTCATCGTGCTCGGCAGCCAGCTGCTCGTCGCTCTTGGTATGATCCTTTGTTTTAAAAGAATCTAGAATTTCAAAAATTTCCGCTCTCTTTTCCAAGGCTTCCAAAATATCTTTGGTGTAAGCGCCGGAACGGTACAAAGAAGCTTGGTGGCGATAATCCATGGTGATCCCCATCTGCTCCATCGACGCGGTAAATTCCGCCTTGAAATGCTCGGCATAGTTTTCGTGGCACCCCCACGGGTCTGGGATGTCGACATACGGAGTTCCGATGTATTTATCGTAAGAATCGCCCACCACGGCTTGTACGTTAACCGGAATTTTGCGGCAACGATCATAATCGTCCCATGAGAACAGCAGCCGTGCTTTCTTTCCCATTTTCTCCAACGCGCGGCAAACCATCAAAGAGGTCGCAATATCGCGGAAATTGCCAATGTGAATCGACCCGGAGGGGCTGATTCCGGCGGCACAGACATATTCTTCTTTTTCGGGATGGCGCGCAATTACTTTCTGCGCGATTTCCTCGGACCAATGCATAATCGTACTTCCTTTCCTGATTCAACCATGGGTCAAAATGATTGATTATTTATTACTTTATATTTTTACTTTTTATATTTTCCGATTGTTCTCTGTGTGCGACCGCACGACCGCTCGCTCAATTTCATCGATTTCTCGGTTCCGAATTTATTCGGTTCGCGGCTGCACTTTGTTCGCCCTGATATTACGCCGCGTATATTGTACCATAAAATCATGAGAACTTCGGGAGAATTTCGCTATGCTAAATTCTCGGTTCCGAATTTATTCGGTTCGCGGCTGTACTATGTTCGCTCTGATATTACGCCGCGTATATTATACCATATTATACCTGATTTGTCAAGAACGCGAAAAAGTGAAACGGTCGGTAAAAATGAGTCTCACATCTATTATAACGCGATTCCTGCAAATTTTTCTTCAAAATCTCTTGCAAAATGGAAAGAAACGTGGTATAATATACAAGACGTGTCAGAAGAGCGAACAAAGCAAGGTTGCAAACCGAAATTTTCGGAATTGAGAATTTCATTGCACGAAATTCTACCGGGAGTATCGCAAAGATGCAGGCGCCATGCCAAAGAGAACAAACTCGAAAAAGCTTCCCGTTCGTCATTGTGAGCTCTTGCGACATAGTCAGATAAGCACCGATAGCCCAGCTGGATAGAGCACAAGCCTCCGACGCTTGGTGTCGCCGGTTCGAATCCGGCTCGGTGTACCATCTTCATAGGTCAAGATTGCAGCCTAAGCCACAAAGCCTTGTGCAGCAAGGCTTCAGGTTATTGAAAAAGTCACCGATATCGACGAATTTTTCAACAACCGTTCCGGACGGCACGGCGATTATTGACGGTCTGTATCAAAGAACTACCGCACAAGGCGTTAATCCTTATGCGGTAGTTCTGCTTTTACTGAGAACACACTTAACATTCAACAGATAGGACTCGATCACCTTATGAGTACTTGATGGAACATAAGCTGAAAATCAACGGTTTTCCCGGGAGATTGCCATGAGTGACTATGGGTTGACCAACGATCCCGACAAATTCGTCACGGAGATCAGTATTCCGGTAGAGTATGCATAGTCTGTTATTTTTGGTACAGCTTTTCAAAATTAAGGGACTTAGGACTATCACAAAATAGAAAACAGAGCGTTTCGGCGAAAAAACGGAATGCTCTGTTTGGCTTTATTGCAAACCCGAGGGGAGAACCCTTTTCTCAAAAGCTTCTCCCCGTCAGATTTTTATGCTTATATGTCCATGCGCTCATACGTTGACGCCGGCTTGCTTTGCCAACGTTGCGCGGTGCTGCGCCATGACCAATTTGTAGTAAATTCCTTTTTGCTCCAACAGCTCGGTGTGTGTGCCGAATTCGGCCAATCTGCCGTGATCCAGCACCAGCAGCTTGTTGGCGTTGCGCAGGGTGGAAAGACGGTGCGCAATGGCAAACGTGGTGCGCCCTTTGGTTACCTTGGAGATTGCGTCTTGAATTAGTTTTTCCGTCTCCGTGTCCAAGGCTGCCGTTGCTTCGTCCAAAATCAAAATGCGCGGGTTGTGAATCAAAGCGCGGGCAATGGCAATTCTCTGACGCTCGCCACCGGACAAGGAATATCCTTTTTCTCCCACCATGGTGTTGTACCCCTCGGGCAGGGACATGATGAAATCGTGTGCGTTTGCCATGCGGGCAGCCTCGATAATTTCCTCGTTGCTTGCCAGCGGCTTGGCGTAGCGAATGTTGTCGCGGATGGAGCCGGAAAACAAGTGCGTTTCCTGTAGCACCACACCGATTTGAGAACGCAGCGCGTTTTGAGAGATATCCTTGATGTTGACGTCGTCGATGGTAATTTCTCCTTCGGTCACGTCGTACAAGCGCATGATCAAATTGATCAGTGTGGTTTTTCCGCAGCCGGAATGTCCGACGACACCGATCATTTCTCCTTGCTTGATCGACACGTTAATGTCTTTCAGTACAGGATTGTAGCTGTCATAGCCGAACGTCACATGCTTGACGTCCACATCGCCCTCAATGCGAATGTCCAGCGGCAGCTCGATATCGCTGACCTCGGGTTCTTCTTCCAAGATTTCCAAAATCTTGGACAGCGACGTGATGAACGACGAAATGTTACGCGGAATCGCGGTGATCTGCATCAAAGGCTCATAGACGATGGCGGCATAGCTGTTGAATTGGTTCAGAGAACCAAGGTCCAGCGCTCCTTGATAGAGCCAGACGTTACCGAACATCAAAATTAAATAGTTTCCGATATTGACCACAAAACCGAGAATGGGGAAAAGAGTGTCAAACAGCTTGGCGTTGGATTCGTCTTGGCGCGCTTGGTTTTCCGTGTTGGTCTCAAATTCATGGATGGCGCGATCCTCGTTACCGAAAGCCTTGACCACGCGGATTCCGTTCAGCACATCCTGCAAGCCGCGGTTGGTCCGCTGATCCAAAATCCATGCGCGAACGTTTCTTTTCTGCATGTACGCCCAGAACTTGACAATGAAGAAAATGGCAAAGGGAAGCGGGATGAAAATGAACAAGCACATCATCGGCGAGATCCACAGCAGCAGCACCAACGCCATGACGAACGAAAACAGCTGAGCGACATAGGTGGGAAGCAAGCTGGTGATGAAATTTTGCACTACCGCCACATCGTTGTTGATACGTCCCATCAAATCGCCGGTGGATTTGTTTTGAATGGACGCCATGGACAGCATTTGAATTTTTTCAAACAGCAAGGCGCGCAACATACGAGTAAAGCGGTTTCCCGAAACAGCGGCAAGCCGCGATTGCAGCACGCTGAGAGCGCGGTGGAACAGATCCAGTGAAACGATCGCGATGACAATCACGATAAACTGTAGCGTCGGCTCGCCCAACGTCGATTGCAGCCAAGCAACGACGGAGGTAACTTCGGCGCCGTCGGTTGGGTAGATATAGTGGTTAATGGCAATTTTCTGCACGGCGGGCACGATGAAACGAATCACCATGCCGATGATGGCGACAATCAGCGGGAACAGCATCATCAAGCGCAAACCGCGCGTCATGCCCCAAAGTTTTTGATAAATTTCTTTTTTGCTTTGGCAAAAGGGGCAAATTTTGGTGTGAACCACAAAGGGACGTCCGCATTTCGGGCAAAAACGTTCCGGCTCGTTGCTGGTGACCACGCGAACTTTCCCCGTTGCCAGTTCGTCGCACGCGTTTTGCAGCACGCTGTAGCGCGGGAGGTTGCGCCCCGAGATAAAGCGGCAAAGCAGCGTGGATGCCCCGCGCACTTTTGCGTAAAATCCGCAGGCGCCGTAGAATGTTTCCACGGAAAAATCGCTCATTTCGGACAGCGACCAGCGATCCAACACCTCGCCTTGCAAAATGCGGTAAATGTTTCGATCGGTAATCACCATGTAACCCGAGACGCGTTTTTCTCCCTCAAAATCAAAGGGAACGCAATACATTCGTTTTTCTTCCGATCCCGACGCGGCAAGAAACGCTTGTTCATCCGCGGCAGGCAAATCAAATAGCAGTTTCATGAGGGTTCCTCCTCGATTACATGTAGATTTCGATCTTCTTCAGGCTTGCCTTGTCAAGCTTTGCGGGATCGGGAATCTGGAAGC
>CAZDOX010000042.1:0-8072 GCA_964507155.1 uncultured Lachnospiraceae bacterium | reverse complement strand
GAATGGGAGGGGAGTAGTGTATGCGCACTTTAATCGTAAAGAAAAACGATGCGGTACAGCGATTGGATAAATTTTTGTCCAAGACGGTTCGCGGTTTGCCGACTTCCTTGATGTATAAATATATTCGTACCAAAAAAATTAAACGAAACGGGAAACGAACCGAGCAAAACGTCATGCTCGACGAAGGGGATCAGATCACCCTTTACATTCGCGAGGAATTTTTCGCGTCGCCCGAGAAAGATATCGGCGCGCTGTCTCGGATTCGCCCGAAGATTGACGCGGTATACGAGGACGACAACATTATTCTTTGCCACAAACGCGCCGGCGTGCTGGTTCACGAGGACGATCAAGCCAAGGATAATACGTTGATCATGCACCTGCAAGCCTACTTGGCGCAAAAAGGTGAGTACCATCCCGAGGATGAGCAATCGTTCGCCCCCGCTTTGTGCAACCGTATTGATCGCAATACGGGCGGAATGGTCATTTGCGCCAAAAACGCCGCGGCGCTGCGCGAAATGAATGAAAAAATCCGTAACGATGAAATTCGGAAATACTATTATTGCGCCGTTCACGGAGTGATGCCGAAAGAGCAAGAACGGCTGCACGCGTATTTGCGAAAAGATACCAAAAACAATACGGTGGAAGTGACCGACACGCCGCTGCACGGCAGCAAGAAAATTATCACCGCCTATCGCACCTTGGCGGTCAAGGGAGGCAATTCTTTGCTGGAAGTGGAGTTGATTACCGGGCGTACGCACCAAATTCGCGCCCATATGGCGCACATCGGGCACCCGCTGCTGGGGGACGGAAAGTACGGCGTCAATCGGCAAGATCGCGCCAAGGGATATAAGTATCAGGCGCTGTATGCGTATCGATTGGTGTTCGATTTTCGGGACAGCGAGGGCGTGCTCGGCTATTTGCGCGGCAAAGAAGTTCGATTGCTGGAAAAGGATATTTGGTTTTACGGCGAGTTTTGTAAAAACAACGATCAAGGCTGCCAAAAGCGCCGATAAAACAGCAGTTTGACGAAAAGGAGGGGATTCTCTTGCATACGGAAAATGAATGGATGATGGACGTCGCGCGTCGCGCGGAACGATCGCCGGTGCGACGTTTTCGATGGCTGTTTTTGGTTGCTTCCGGAGTTTTGACGGGACTTACCGTCGTTTTCCCCTTGCTTGGCGTATTGGAATGGGTTTCGCTGGTGCCCGCCATGCTGGTTTTGTATGACGTGGCAGAGCAAGAGGAACACGGGAACCGTTTGCGCAAACGTCGGTGGTATGCGTTGGGGTTGGTGTTCTTTTTTTGTTACTATTTGGTCAATTATCACTGGTTTTTATCGATGTACCCGCTGGAATTTACCGGACTAACCCATGGCGCGGCGTTGTTTGTGGTTTTTTTCGCTTGGTGGGGATTGTCTCTGTTTCAAGCGCTGGGCGCATCGCTCGTTTTTGTCGCTTTTTGGACGCTTTCCCGTTTGCCGCTGCTGCGGCGCCATCGCGCCCTGGGAATTCCTATGGTCGCTGCGCTTTGGGTCGTGTTGGAATGGGTGCAAACCTTAGGCTGGGTGGGCGTTCCGTGGGCGCGCTTGCCGCTGGGACAGGTCGGGACGCCGGTGATGATCGGCGTGGCGTCCTATTTTGGCTCCTATGTCATTACATTTTCGCTGGTTTTATTTAATGCGGCTTTCGCTTATGCGTTGCAGCGGGCAAACGGCTTGCGCTTGGGAGCGACGGTCTGCGCGGGCGCGTTGTTGTTTGTGGCGGGCGGCGGTTTGCTGTCGGTCAGACAAAACACAGCCGACGAAAACGCGGATACCCCGTCGCTGCGCGTCGCCCTCATTCAAGGCAACATCGGCTCGGCGGACAAGTGGGACATGGACAGCTACGATATATTTGACGTATACTATACGTTGACTGAGGAAGCCGCCGAGGGCGGCGCCGAGTTGATCGTTTGGCCGGAGACGGCGGTTCCGATCACCTTGCTTAAATATCCGCAATATCTGGATCAACTGCGGAATTTGGCAAAACAGTACGGGACGACGCTTTTGCTCGGCACATTTACCGAAGATCGTTCCGAGGAAACATACAATTCCATGATCATGGTGTATGCGGACGGAACCGTGTCGGACACGGTGTATTCCAAGCGACATTTGGTGCCGTTTGGCGAATACATTCCGCTGGAAGATTTCTTTGGGACGTTACTTCCCCCGTTGGCCGATTTGGTTCAAGCCAATGTCCGATCGGGGGACAGCGTTGCGGTCTGGGAAGAAGAATTCGGCTCTGTCGGCGCGCTGATTTGTTTTGACTCCATCTACGAAACCTTGGCGTTGGACAGCGTGCGAAACGGAGCGCAGCTTTTGACCATCTCGACCAACGATTCTTGGTTTTTTGACAGTGCCGCGGGGCGTATGCACGTGGCGCAGGCGCAGCTGCGCGCGGTGGAAACGGGACGATGGGTGGTCCGAGCGGCCAGTACCGGAATTTCCACCGTCATCACTTCGACCGGAGAGATCGTCTCAAAGCAGGAGGCGCTGACGCAAGGCGTTTTGATCGACGACGTGCCGCTGAAACAAGGCACCACGCTTTATGTGCGCATCGGCAACGCGTTTGTTTGGCTTTGCTGGGCGTTTTTGCTGGCCCTACCGCTGGAAAGTTTGACGGTATTTACGGTGTCTTTCTTCAAAAAGCGACGAAGGCGGAACGGCGGCGATATAGGTTAAAAAAGGAAGAAGTAAAAAAAAGAAGAAAAAAGGGAAGAAGAAAAGAAGAAACTTTCTTTCCCAAAAGTTCCTTCTCCCGATATTTGATTTTTATCCGTGCCAGTACGCGCCAAGATCTCCCAGATAATCCCACCCGATCGTGATCATGAGCACGTTGCGCAACACGCAGTGAACGATCGCAAACGCCAGCATGATCCAAAAGTATTGAGGCGGAATGGTTAACACCCGTTCCTCGTTGCGCATAATGGCAATAGCGGCGCGAAGATCAAAGACCAAAAAGCCGACAACCAGATACAAGGAGATCGGGTTGCAGGCAAGAGAGTGGATCACCTGCCCGCGAAACAGCGCGACTATCGCGCGCGTGCCGCCGCAACCGGGGCAGTAGAGGTGGAGCAGATCGTGCATGGGACATGCGGAAAACTTGCCGTCGGAGGACAGCGCGTCCAGCAGTTCGCGATAGACAAAAGCGCCGATGACGAGAATGATCGCGAGCATTTGTACGGCAAGATAAAGCGCGATGCGTTTTTTTCGGCGTTTTGCGTCGGATAATGAAATCATAACAATCTCCATTCCGCCGCCATGCGGCGGCACAAATCGTTCACGCGTGAAACAGATATTCTTTCGCTTTTTGAATTGTTAAATTTTCACGCTAATCTCCCATAGGGAGAAATCAATCGGAAAGGCGGTGAGCTTGATGCCCAATACCGAAAACATGTTTCAAGAAAAAATATACGATACTTTCTTGCAATTGCTGCAAGAAAAGCGATATGCCGAATTGATTGCTCTGGCACAAGAACAACATCCGATCGACGTTGCCGCCTGCTTAGAGCTGTTGGATGACGAGCCGCGCGTCGCGATTTTTCGCATGCTGCAAAAAGATTGCGCGGCGGAGGTGTTCGCCGAGCTGGACAGCGACGTGCAAGAAACGCTGATCAGCGCCATGACCGACCGCGAACTGGGCGGCATTGTGGAAGAATTATTCTCGGACGACGCGGTGGCTCTGCTGCAAGAAATGCCGGCAAGCGTGGTCAAGCGAATCATGCGCAGTGCGAAAAGCGAGACCAGAAAAGAGTTGAATCGGCTTTTGGCATACCCGGAGGGAAGTGCCGGCAGCGTTATGACGGGGGAATTTTTAGAGCTGAAAAAAGACATGACGCGCCAAGATGCGGTGAACTTTATTCGCAGCACGTGCGAAAATTCGGAAACGTTGTACGTGGCGTACGTGACGGACGGTGCGCGTCACCTGGAAGGCTCGGTGACGCTGGGCGATTTGCTGTTTGCGGATGCGGACGACCGGCTGGAGACGTTTATGATGCGCAGTGTGCCGAACGTTTCCACGCACGACGATCAAAAAACGGCGTCGCAGATTATTGCCAAATATGACCTGATGGTGCTTCCCGTGGTGGACACGGAAAATCGATTGGTGGGCGTGGTCACCTTTGACGACGCTATGGACGTCATGGAAGAAGAATCCACGGAAGATATCGAAAAGATGGCGGCGATTATGCCATCCGACAAGCCGTATTTAAAGGATTCCGTGTGGGATATTTTTCGCCATCGAATCCCGTGGCTGCTGATTTTGATGGTATCGGCAACGGTCACGGGGGCGATCATCCAATCTTACGAGGCGGCGCTGGGCGAGTGGGTCATTCTCACGGCGTTTATGCCGATGATCATGGACACCGGCGGCAATGCCGGCGGGCAAGCGTCCGTCACGGTGATTCGCAATTTGTCGACGGGGGATGTAGCGCTGCGCGACGTATGGCGCGTCCTTTGGAAAGAGGTGCGCGTTTCCGTCTTGTGCGGAATCGCCATGGGCGTAGCGACGTTTGTCAAGGTTTTCTTGCTGGATCTGCAGCGGGATGTTTCCGCCATTCCCGTCGCGCTGGTGATCAGTTTGACGCTGGTCATGACGGTGATCATTGCCAAAATCGTCGGTTCCATGTTGCCGCTTGCCGTGAAGCGAATCGGATTGGATCCGGCGGTGATTGCCAGCCCGTTTGTGACGACCATTGTCGACGCGATTTCACTTATGATTTATTTTGAATTTGCCAGTACCATTTTGGGTGTCATGTGAACGCCCGTCGGTGTAAAGTTGTAAAAGAACGGGGAGAAACTTTTTTAGCAGTTTCTCCCCGCATTTTTGTTTTCGTCAATTGTTCTTTTCGTAGTTGGCGATGGTTGCGTCCAGGGCTGCTTGCGCGGAAGCTGCGATGGAATTGTAACGAGAGGTCAGCGAGTAACTTCCCTCGCGAATCAGGTCGTGATAGAATGTTGCAATGTTGCCCCAGTTGTAGATGTAACCGAGGTCAAAGGAAACCGTATCAAAGACGATACCCAGCGATTGGCGAGATTCCTCGTCACGGGCAGCGCGTCCCTCCAGATAAGTATTGATGTAAGCGGGCGTCAACGTATTCTTGGAAGCCGCACCGAGAGAATCCAGCACGTAGCAGGTGTTGTCCAGATTCTGACTGTTGGTAATCGGAATGACAATCATGCCGGCAACGGCAGGGTTGAGCGTGTGACGGTAGCTTTCCTGATATTCGTCGGCTTTCGGCGTGGGCAAAATACCGAAATTCACTTCACTTGCGCGGAAAGAGGGAATATTGTGCAGCTCGCAGTTGTTAAACAGCGCGCGGCCGGAAGTGAACATGCTGCCAAGACCGCTGGATTTGTGGCTGTCGCCGGAGCAGATGGAATGGTCGAAATCAAACAGAATATCGGCGAATGCTTCGTAAACGGCGACCGTATCGTCGTTGTAGAAAGACAGCTGAGGCATGTCGTCTTCATCTTTGGTGACAAATTGCACGCCGGCACCGACAAGACCCGTACCGATGGTATCCGTATAAGAATAGCACAGACCGAACATATCCTCGCCGGTCATTTCATCGTCGCCGTCCAAGTCTTGCGAAACTGCCGTTACGCAGGTGGCAAGCGTTTCCAGCGTCCAGTTGCCGTCCGCTACCAACTGATACATATCGGGAATGTCCGCGTTGTCCTCGGCAATCTGTTTGTTGAAGAAGTATACGCGCAAAGATTTACGATACAAAATGGAAATATCGCCCGCGATCATATACAAGTGGTTGGCAACCGACAAACCGGATGTGCAACCTTGATCCCACCATGCGGCGTCGGTATCCAGAACAATGTCGTCACCGAACAGATCTTTCAGGTAGCCGCTCTCCGCCAGGGTGACCGCCTTGCGTGCGGCAACGATGCCGGCGTCATAGAGATCGTCGCCGGTCGAAACGGCGGTGTACATGTAGCTGTACCCCTTGTCCGGACTGGGGTATGTGACAATCTCAACGCCCAGCTCTTGTTCTACCTGCGACATGCGGTTGAACGCTGCGTCGTTGATGATCTCGCCCGTGATGGTTTCGGCGGAAAAGTCGACGTCATACCAGACGGAGTTGTCGGAGTTGTAAACCAAAAGGCGGAATTCTTGCCCGCCAAGGTTCAAACCGTCCGGCACATCGGCGGTATAAACGATCGTTTCGTCATCGGGATTGTCCGGGTCATCCGGCGTATCGGGATTGTTCGGGGTGTCGGGCGTGTCGGGATTATCGGGGGTATCATCCGGATCATTGGCACATCCGATCAACCCGACGGGGATCAGCATGATCAGGGCGAGCGCGAGAGACAAAAGTCGTGTGAGTCGTAGGGATTTCGTTTTCATGCCCATCACCTCATCACTTTCTTTACTTTGCTTTCTTTCGCTTTCTTTCTTTCTTTCATCTGTTAACCTCCATCTACAGCTTGAAATTTAAAATTTTTTATTTCAAAAAATTGAAATCATGAAATTCGCCGTCGAACAGCGGCGTGGAGAGATAGCGATCGCCGGTGTCGGGGAGCAGCGCGACGATCGTCTTTTCGTGAAAAGACGGCTGCATGGCTAGGCGAAGCGCGGCGGCGAGCGCAGCGCCGGACGAGATACCGACGCAAAGTCCCTCCAGGGCGCCCAGCGCGCGGCAGGCCTGAGATGCTTGATCTTCCGTGATGGGAAGAATTTGATCGTAGATTGCGGTGTCCAGTACCGAGGGAACAAAATTGGCGCCGATTCCTTGCAACCCATGTGGGGCGGCGCAGCCGCCGGAAAGCAGCGGGGATGCGGCAGGCTCCACGGCGATCACTCGGACGGACGGATTTTTTTCTTTGAGGTAGCGACCGACGCCGGTGATGGTGCCGCCGGTTCCCACGCCGGCGACAAACGCGTCGACCGTACCGTCCGTATCGGTCCAAATCTCGGGGCCCGTGGTACGATAATGCGCCATGGCATTGGCGGGATTGTCGAACTGCGCGGGAATGAAACTGCCCGGGGTTTTTGCGGCAAGTTCCTCCGCCTTTTCGATGGCGCCGCGCATACCGAGCTTACCCGGCGTCAGGACGACCGTCGCGCCGTAAGCTTTCATCAACAATCGGCGCTCGGCGGACATGCTGTCCGGCATGACGATGATCACGCGATATCCGCGCGCGGCGGCGACAGCGGCAAGTCCGATTCCCGTATTGCCGGACGTCGGCTCAATGATCACACCCCCGGGTGCGAGCAGACCGCGCTCTTCCGCGTCGCGGATCATGGCAAGCGCCACACGGTCTTTCACCGATCCGGCAGGATTCAGATATTCCAGTTTGGCAAGGATGCGTGCCGAGACGCCGCACGCGCGCATCAAGTGGGAAAGCTCCATGAGCGGAGTGTTCCCGATCAATTGATCGACGGAAGTATACACGGGTGCCATCGACATTCTCCTTTTTTGTGTTTTTTTGCGTTGGCACGGATTGTGCGAACAACAGTATAATTATAGCATATCGGACGCGCCAAATTCAATTGGCATTTTGCACAATTTCAAACCTCGTTTTTTGTGCACAATCACGAAACGCGCGGCGGTACAACGAACGAAGCGAGAAAGGCAGAGAAAGAAGCGAGAAATGCAGAGAAAAACTTCTTAAAAGAAGTTTTTCCCCGCACCCCTTTTCAAGAATTTTTTATAAAAAGATGGCTGCTGCTCCAAAGTCAGCACAAAGGATTTCAGCCGTCCCATCGGCGACCGCCCAGCCAAGGAAGTGGGGGCGGCGGGGGCGGGACGTCAAAGAACGGGATAGGAACTTCTTGAAAGAAGTTCCTCCCCGAACCCCTCTTCAAGAACTTTTATAAAAAAGATAGCTGCTATCCCGAAAACTTTACAAAAACTTTCAGCCATCCTACCGTCAACTGCCGTGGGGTCGTCAGGGGAGCGTGCTCCCCTGGCAAGAAAAACTAAGGATCTTCCCTTGCCCGCGTGCGGGAGAGGGGGCAGGGGGTGAGGGCCATAGCTGGGAACTTACGAACAAATAATATCCAGACGCGCACAAAATGCCC
>CAZDOX010000041.1:0-8175 GCA_964507155.1 uncultured Lachnospiraceae bacterium | reverse complement strand
GGTCTGCCGCAATCGGGGCATTTGCCGTCGGCGGCTTGTGTATCGGTGAAAAACGCTTCGCAAGGGGTGCAGTACCATCCCTCGTAACGGCTCTTGTAAATATCCCCCTGCTTGAGAAAACGGGTGAATATCTTTTTGATGGCTTCTTCGTGATAGGAATCCGTCGTGCGGATAAAGTGATCGTAGTTGACGTTCATGCGATTCCAAAGCGTCTTGATTTCCTCGGCAACGCCGTCCACATAGGCTTTGGGCGTAATCCCCGCTTCGGCGGCGTAATTTTCGATTTTTTGCCCATGCTCGTCGGTGCCGGTGCACATAAAGACGTCGTACCCCATCTCCTTTTTATACCGGGCTAACGCGTCGGTCATAATCGCTTCGTAGGTGTTGCCGAAATGCGGCTTTTTGGACGCATAGGCGATGGCGGTGGTTACGTAAAATTTCGGTTGATTCATCATGTCTCCTTCTCCGCTGCGAATGAGCAACGGATTTTTGATATTTTGATATATTATTATTGTTGATTCTTGGAACGAGGGGGATCGGGAGCGAGAGACACCGCGGGCAGCGGCTCTTCGGTTAGGGATGAAAACTCTTGCTGCAAGGTAACGGCTGCGTAGGGAACGGCGTGATAGAGCAGTAAGACGCCAAGGGAAAGAATCCCCAGACAAAACGTCGGCAGCAAGGATAGGCAACAAAGCCACAATTCCAATCGGTGACCTTGGCGCTTCGCGCGTGCGCGGGCAAACAGAGCGCCGATCGGTTCGTCTTCATGACGAACGTCCAGATAAAAGACCACGGTTGCCCCGGCGTTGATCAGAGTGCCGATAAAGAGGGTAAGACCCGCCGCCACGGCAAACAAAACCATCAAAATTCCGCCAATGACGCCACCGAGGGCGGCGGTCCACTGCGCGATTTTTACCAATACCCACGTTGCCGCGTACGGCAGGGCAATGCGAAGCAAGCATCGTACGGTCACCGCGATGGAGCGCCAATATAGGCGCTTGCTGCCAAACGCGGAAAAGAGAACGGAGTAGGGCGGCAACGCGGCGGTAGCTGCCAAAAACAGATAGCGAAACCATCCGTACGACAGCGGCAGACCGATGAGAACCACAACAGCCGCGTCGGTCAAGTAGACCAATCCGTTGCATAGGTAATACAGCGATTGACTGATGTCGTATAAGGTGTTCCAGTTGATGGCATACCAGGTGTTTTCGATTAAGTAGAGCGTTCCGACCCAGAACGTCAAAAAGCACATGGTTGCTAAGATCATGCTCATACGAACGCCGGGAACGGCGAGAATTTCTTTTGCCCTGCGGCGTCGGGAACGGGGGTGCGGGGGGCGATAGGCAAGAGCCTCCCCGTAAGATTCACGCTTCATGTGCCATCACCTCCGACCATGGCCCCGCCGATAAAGACGCTTTCCAGCGCTAACGATTCGTGGCGAAGCAACAGAAAATCCGCGGGATAACCCGGTTTCAACATGCCGACCAGGTGATCAATCCCGGCAGCGCGCGCCGGATTCACGGTTGCGCACAGCAGAGCCTTAGCGGAGGGAATGTGGGCATATTGAATCAAATGACGCACGCCGTCCAGCAGATCCAGCGTACTGCCGGCAATGGCACCGTCCACCGTATATGCTTTCCCGTCTTTGAGAACCACGCTCATCCCGGCGATGGCATAGTTTCCGTCGGGGCAGCCGGTGCCCTCCATGGAATCGCTGATCAGCACCGTACGCGACGGTCCCAGCAAGCGATAAGCCAGACGAATCATCGGCGGAGAAATGTGAAATCCGTCGCAAATCAGCTCGCCGTAAGCCAGCTCGCTGTCCAAGCACGCGGCGACCGCGCCGCCGTCTCGGTGATGTAGGGGGGGCATGGCGTTGAACAGATGGGTAAAAGAATGAACGCCTTGCTCAATCAGGTGCTGTGCCTGCGACCAAGTCGCGTTGGTGTGTCCGAGCGACGGAACAATCCCCAGCGATTTTGCCGTGGCGAGAAATTGCCCGTTTGCGTCAAGTTCCCACGCTGCCGTCAGGCGCATAGGACAGGATTCTTTTGCGTCGGTGCAGTACAGCGCCCTCAGTTGCTCAACCAGGCACTTTAATTCGTCGGCGTTCGGGGCGGCAAGCAGTTCCGGCGCATGCGCGCCGCGTTTGTCGGGATGCAGGTAGCGCCCCTCCAAATGAAGACCCAGCAGCCGAGCGCCGTCGGTGATTTGCGCTGCGGCGTGAATCCGAGACGCGGCAAGCGCAAAGTCCGCCAAAGGCGCCGATGCCAAGGTCGGCATGACCGTAGTGACGCCCGCGCGCAAGTAAGAGCGCGACATGCGCAACAGCGTGGGAACGTCTGCCGTGACAAAATCGCCGCCGGCTCTCCCATGGGTATGAATGTCAACCAACCCCGGGGTGACCATGGCGCCGTCGGCGTCCAGTAAAGAAACATTCTGCCGCGGCAAGGTGTCGGGTTCGCCAAGGGCGAGAATGATTCCGTTTTCCATTAACATTTCGCCTTGGGTGAAGCAGCCGCGCTCCGTGTCCAGCAGCATGGCGTGCGTCAGCAAGGTGCGTCGCGCAGCCGCGCTACAACATCGTTCCGACATGGGAAAACCTCCTTAGATGGAAATCAACAAAAACGGTAAAAACGGTAAATCCAAATCAATCATCATCGTCAGGATCGTTCGACGAAAGCACCCCGCAGCGAATCAACGCGTCGTTGTCTTTCCCAATCCGGACGGTGTTCGCGTCGACCGGAACGAGATCTTCCGTCCGGAAGACGGTCAGCGAGATACAATGCCGAAATACGGCATCGCCCACTTGCGTCAGCTCACTTCCGACGGTGACGGAGACCAGACGTTTGCAATTGGCAAACAAGGACGGCGCCAGCTTGGTAACGCCCTGCGGCAAGGTCAGCTCGCTCAGGTTGATACAATTCATAAAAGCTTGCATTCCAATCTCTCGCACGCCACTGCCCATGTGTACGGTGGATAGCCAGCGACAATCGGAAAACGCCATGTCCGCGATGGTGGTGACGCAATCCGGCAGCGTGATCGACAGCAGCGAAGCGCAATCGTGAAACGCGCGAACGCCGATCGCGCTGCAATCGGAAGGAAGGTCGATTTGATAAAGGCGGTCACATTCATAAAAAGCGTAAGCGGGAATGTCGCCGTGCCGAACCGAGATGTGGCGAAGCTTGGCGGGCATGTAGCCGCGCTGAAAGGTGTATACTTCCGCGCCGAAAATATAGCCGATATGACGGTTGGTATTCTCGGATTCTCCGACAAAAGGCACATCCAAGAAAGTCAGCGAGGAGCAACCGGCAAAGGCGCCGAGTCCGATTCGCGTCACCGCGTCGGGGACCACCATCTCGCCAATCGTTTCGCAATCGTAAAAAGCGCCGTCACCGATGACGCGCAGCGCGTCGGGCAGTTTGACGTATTTGAGATTGGTACAGCCGGAAAACGCAAAAGAGCCGATCTCTTCCAACGAATCCGGAAGCAGGATCATCATCAGGCGGTAGCAGCTGTAAAATGCTTGTGAATCAAGGACTTTTAGATCTCCGGTAAGAATCACCGTGTCCAGCGCACTGCCGATTTTAAACGCTCCGTTTTGCGGGGTGGTCCCGCCGAACAGATAGGCGAGAAATTGGTCGGATGTCCGCGTTTGACCGAGCTGCGGGGTTCGCAAGACGCGAAGAGAGCGACAGCCGCTGAGCAAATTTTCGCCGATGGTTCGGACGCTGTCGGGAATCGAAAGCGCGAAAAGAGAGGTATCGTCCCGAAACAGTTCGTCGGAAAGGGCAACTACGGGAAGATCGTCTATGACCTTGGGAATGACGACAACGCCGCCGTCGCCGTGATAATCGGTGAGAATCCAACCGCCGTCGGTTTTTTCATAAGAAAAATCCTCAATGGGCGCAGGGGACGCGGTGGCAAAATCCGCTGTGGCCAGCGCGGTATAGTCGGTTGTATCGCGCTCTGTCGTTTGCTCGGGGGTGGGCAGTTCGTCATCGGACAGCGTGGGCGTGGTGTCGGGATAGGAAACAGAACCGGAATCAACGCCGCAGCCGACGCATGCGCCGATCAAAAAAAGGCAAATCGCAATCCGTGCCGCGCCGCGTGCGCGAGAACGGAACGAACGAATAACACGAAACGAACAAAACGAGCAAGAGAAACGAAACATAGGCGGGGGCGCCTCCTTAGCGGATTTTTTTGCTGCAAGCGGCATGGTGAAGCTATTCATTATATTATACCACGGATTGGACGGCAATGCAAGCCGTTTTTTGATAAATTTACAAATTGGAAACGAACCCCCACACGGCAAATGTGGGGGCGTGATTATTCCGCTTCGTCCAGCATATTCTCAATGAAAATTCCGTACCCGCGAGAGGGATCGGCGATTAAAACGTGCGTGACCGCGCCGATCAACTTTCCGTCTTGAATGATCGGCGAACCGGACATGCCCTGCACAATGCCGCCGGATTCTTGCAGCAGCGCCGGATCGGTCACTTGAATCGAAAAACATTTGGATCCGTTCGCCTCGCGATCGATGGCGGATAACGTCACCCGATAAGAGCGACGTTCGTTGGAGGAAAGCGTGCATAAAATTTCCGCCTCTCCGACATGCACTTCTTCGCGAGTGCCCAAAGGAATCGCCGCTTGTTGCATCTCGTCGGGCAATAGGGCCAACGTGCCGAAGACGCCGCAAGCGCAATTTTTTCGCAGCGAACCGATTTTGTCGGTATGAAAATATCCCTTGATCTCCCCGGGGTTCCCGGCAACGCCGGCTTTGACGCCGCTGACGGTGACAGACACGACCGTCCCGTGCTTGACCGGCATCAGCTCTCCGGTGTCCACGTCGCAAATCCCGTGTCCAAGACCGCCGAACGACAAGGTGTCTGGGTCGATATACGTGAGCGTTCCGATACCGGCGCCGCTGTCGCGAACGTATAATCCGGTGCGCCATTCGCCGGTCTCATCTTGCAGCGGAGTTAAGGTAATGTGCCGCGTTTCGTCCGCGCGCAGGAAAGTGAGTTTTACCGGCGCGCCTGAGGCGGCTTTGATTTTTTGTGAGAGCTCCGCCGCACTGTCGATGGCAACGTCGTCGACCGAAACAATGCGATCTTTTGGTTTGATCCCTGCCTCTTTTGCGGGATTTTTTGCTCCTTTTTCTGTCGTTATGTCATGAAAACCCACCACAAGCACACCTTGTGTGGTAAATTTTACGCCAAACGGATAGCCGCCCGGAATCAATGCGGCAGGCCGCGTGGCGGTTGTGCCGCTCCCTTGCGCGGCATGAATCGGCGTGAAAAAACAGCCGATGAGCAGCGCAACGGTAAGCAAGCACAACGACCATGCGCGGAGATTTCGTTTCATGTGAGGTACTTCCTTGTTTTGAAATTGATTGCGATAACGCTTTACTAATGTTCCCGCAAAGCGCGGTTTCATGTACTGCGGCGCGGTGGAACATATTGCTTTTTTGAGGCGCGCCGCGCTTTTTTTAGGCGTGTTTGCGTAAAAAACATCATATTTATATGTACTCTTTGCGTATGAAACAGTGGCGAAAAAAGCGGCTTGATATGACGAATGTTCCGAAAAAGACGAAATTTCCCATGTGAAACGCAGCAAAACTCTCTCTGTACGAAATGATTTTTTTGTTTTTTTATAAAATTTGCATAAATATGAACGTGTTTTGAAAAAAGTGTTGACAAAACGTAAAAAAATGTGTATAATAATAGAGTTCCATCAAGAAAACTTTCGCATACTGAAAATAAAGGAGAATGAACATGAAACGCTTTTTATCTCTCATGCTGGCGTGCTTGGTATTGGTCGGCGCACTGGGACTTTCGTCTTGCGCGGCGGGCAATCCGGCACAAAATAACACGAAAATCAAGATCGGTCTGACCGGCCCTTTGACCGGAACTGCCGCCATCTACGGAATTGCCGTGAAAAATTCCGCACAGCTTGCCATCGATGAAATCAACGCTGCCGGCGGCTTGGACGGCATCGAATTTGAATTGATGATGCACGACGACAAAAACGACGCAAGCACTCTCACGGCACTGTATGCCGATTTGTACGAAAAGGGCATGCAGGTGTCCCTTGGCACTGTGACCACCAAACCGGGTCTTGAATTTAAGAGCTTGTCTGCGGATGATCATGTGTTTTTCCTGACTCCCTCCGCAACCGGCGATAAAATCCCGGAACTGGAAAACGGCTATCAGATGTGCTTCTCGGATTCCAGCCAAGGTACCGCTGCCGCGAAGTTTTTTAATGACAATTATCAAGGCAAGTCGATCGGCATTTTCTATCAGAGCGACAACGAGTACTCCGCGGGGATTCGCGCAAACTTTGTCGCCGCGCTGGATTCGTCCTTTACCGTGGTCGAGGCGTCCTTTGTCGAGAACGCGTCTACGTTTGATTCTCAGATTCAGTTGCTAAAGAATTGCGACGTCGTCTTCATGCCGATTTATTATACGCCCGCGTCTCAATTTATGACGCAGGCAAATAATGTGGAAAATTCCATTTCCGTTTATTACGGTTGCGATGGATTTGACGGCATCGATTCGATTCAAGGGTTTGATATTCAGACGGTGAAACAAGAAGTTTCTTATCTGTCTCACTTCAATTCTACCGCTACCACCGGTCCCGCCGCTGAATTTATCGCCAAGTACAACGACGCATACGATGAAGAAAAAGAGCCGATCAACCAGTTCGGCGCCGCTGCGTATGATTGCGTGTATGCTATTTATGAGGCGCTGAAAGTTGCCAAGGCGTCCGGCGTGGAAATTACCGCCACCACCTCCGCTTCCGATTTCTGCGATATATTGACCGACGTGTTTAACAGCAGCTCGTTTACTTATCGCGGCATTACCGGTAACTGCATCGGTGACGAGCGCTCGTACATTTCTTGGAGCGCGGACGGTACCGTTCAGAAAGAAGCCATTAAGTACGTGGTGAAACCAAACACTCAAACAATCACTCAAAACTGATCCTGACGAACAGTCTGTGTCATGAACCATCGGGCTGCCGCAACCTTGCGACAGCCCACTGTTTTCATTTGAACTGAATCTTTAATCTTTGTGCCGCCGTATGGCGGCGGAATTGGAATGATTATGGAGTTTTTAATTACTTTCCTTAACGGCTTGAGCCTTGGCGGGATCTACGCGATGATCGCGCTGGGGTACACCATGGTTTACGGAATTGCCAAAATGTTGAACTTCGCGCACGGTGATATCATCATGGTGGGCGGTTATACCATTCTGGTCTTTTTGTCCGTCAACCCCATTGTTTCCATTATCGCTGCGGTGATCGTGTGTGTGTTGATGGGAATTACCGTTGAAAAGGTTGCTTATAAGCCGTTGCGCGGCGCGTCGCCGTTGGCTGTGCTGATTACTGCGATCGGCGTCAGCTATTTGTTACAGAGCATCGCGCAGATGATTTTCGGCTCGGCACCCAAGTTTGTGGTCGTGGCAGATCTCGGCACGTTGAAAATCGGATCGGTGGCTATCGGCTATTCTACCTTGATCACGCTCGCGTGCTCGGTGGTGATTATGATCGGTTTGAACTTGTTTGTCAAGTTTACCCGAACGGGGCGCGCGATGATCGCCGTTTCCGAGGATAAGGGCGCGGCGCAGTTGATGGGAATTAACGTGAACTCCATCATTATGATTACCTTTGCCATCGGTTCGGCACTGGCGGCACTGGCAGGTCTGTTTTTCCTGCTGAAAGCGCCGACCATCAATCCGACGTTCGGCTCGCTGCCGGGCATTAAGGCGTTTACGGCGGCGGTCATCGGAGGGATCGGATCAATCCCCGGCGCCATGATCGGCGGATTGCTGCTCGGCATTATCGAATGTTTTGCTCAATCCGTCCCCGCCGTTGCTCCTTACACCGACGCTATTGAGTTCTCCATTCTGATTATTCTGTTGCTGGCAAAACCGACGGGTCTGCTCGGCAAAAAAAGAAGGGAGAAAGTGTGATGAAACATATTCATGTGAAGTGGAAACACTATATTGCCTACCTGGTCATCACCGTGATGACGGTGGTATTTTCCGTTCTGGCCATGGTCGGAGCGCTGCAACAATCTACCGTTTATGTTCTGGAAAAAGTTGCCATCAGTATGATTTTGGCGCTTTCCCTTAGCCTTGTGGTGGGATTTCTCGGCGAGCTCTCCCTGGGACA
>CAZDOX010000040.1:0-8346 GCA_964507155.1 uncultured Lachnospiraceae bacterium | reverse complement strand
AAAAGTTCTTGAAAAGGGGTTCGGGGAAAAACTTCTTTTAAGAAGTTTTTCCCCGCCTTATGAAGAACCAAAACTTTTAATCGAAAGTTCCCTTACATCAAAAAATTATGAATCGGCGTCACGTCGATCAGAGTTCCCGCCGCAACACCGACCGCGTAAAGCAGCGCGAGCAAAATCAACGTATTCTTTCGCGGGCGGTTGGTTCGGACCAAAACGATCGTTCCCGCCCCTGCGCCGGTCAAAAGTCCCGCCATCAATGCCCCGATCGTCAATCCGCCGGACAAGTGCAAGCGTGTCAGCGCAACGGAGGACGCGCAGCTCGGAATCATTCCGATCAGCGAGGTCAGCAAGCAAGCCACCACTCTGGGGAGCGCCGACACGCGTTCCATCAATGCGTCCCCGCCCAAATCCATCACCACATGTAAAACCAAGCTGACCAAATAAATGACCAAGGTCACCGAAACCGTATGGCGCAGCGCGGCAAGCCAGATCGGCTTTTCATCGCAATGACAGTGTCCGCTGCGGCAAATTTCTTCCATACGAAACGCCTCATCCGCATCGTCATCATGAGGTTCACCGTGATGTTCCTCATGATGTGCGGCATGCCGATGCCCGGCGACCGTTTGCCGTTTTGTCGCCACTTGCGCGTGATGTCGTCGAACATTCAGTATCGCATCAAGCAAAAAACCGACAACCACGCCGATTCCCACTTTAACCATCAGCAATTTGGCGATTCGCCAAGGCGAGACGGCTGAGGAGATCATCACCGGAAGCATTTCATCCGAGGTTGCCAAAAACAGCGCCACCAGCGTCCCCGGCGTGATGATTCTTGCGGCATAAAAACTGGCGCCGGACGCCGAAAATCCGCATTGCGGCAAAGCGCCGAGCAAGCCGCCAAGGGCAGGACCCGCCCGCCCGGCGCGTCGGATGGTTCGCTCCGTTCGCTCGCCCGCGTATCGTTCCAGTGCTTCCATCGCCAGATAAGTGACGTACAAAAACGGCAACAGCGGCAAAGTATCTTTCGCCGTATGCCACAAGGCTTCCCATACATGTTCCATGGATATTTCTCTCTTTTCTGTTTTTTCTGTTTTTCTATCTTTTTTATCTGGTTAATCCATAATCTTGCACACGGTGCTTGACTTTTCCGCAACCGCAAGGGCAGCACTTCTCGTCTGACTTTATCGCGTTCTCGCTCTCGTTTTCATGCCCATCGTCCGAATCTTGGCAAGTTCGACATACCCCGTACAAAATAGACCGACCGCAGTCTACCGAAAATTGATGTCGATCCAACAAGTGCAGCAGCAGCGTTTCCGTTTGATCGCAAGATAAGTGTTGCAAGGTCCCGCAGCGCAGGCATTTCAAATGAAAATGACGCATACAACTTCCGTCCTCGCCGACCGGCTGATAATACCGTGTCGGTGCGCCGGTTTGCGGATCGGTTCCGTCAAAGCGCTGCAATATTCCCTCTCGGCAAAGGGCGCAAAGTTGCCGATACAGCGTGCTTTTGGCGATCGGCTTGCGGCACACGCACGCCAATTGCACCAGCAGTTCATCGGCGGTCCATTGGCAATCGGGATGCTCCGCAAAAAATGTCAAAAGTCCGGTTCGCGCACCGGTTTGATACGTTGTCTTTTCCTTTGTCATCCGAGCACCTCCTTTTTGAATTTGAGAACGATTCTCAAATTAAGACATATTATACCACGTCGGTGTGAACATGTCAAGAGGAAAACACGATTTTTTGACAAAAACCCGATTTTTTGACAAGAAACCGATTTTTGACCAAATTTGCTCCGTACCGACATTATGCAAAAGATCTGTCGCTTTGGTGATAAAATCCCCGCTTTCTGCAAAAAAAGCGTTGACAAATCGATCCAAAAGCGGTACAATGATGGTATGATTCATCATGGCCGCGAAGCGGCAAAAAATAAAAATTGAAAAAATGGAGATTTTTATGTTTGATCACCCGACTGCGGTCATTCCGACCGGGATACCGTCCACATGTTCCCCGCGTGCAAAACTCGCCTTGCACTATTTTGAATCCGGTTGTCAATGTGCACAATCCACCTTATGCGCTTTCGGTGACGTTACCGCTTTGCCGCACGAGACGGCGTTGGCGCTTTCCGCCTCTTTTGGCGGCGGCGTTTCAAGGATCCGCGGCGGCTGCGGCGCTCTTTCCGGGATTTTTATGGCAAGCGGTATTCTTTTCTTTCCCTCCTTTCCCAAAGAACACGCCAAGGATTGTCAATATCGCCTGACCCAGTATATGGCGGCACGCTTCAAAGAGCGTATGAGCAGCATTTACTGTCGCGATCTTCTCGGATTGCCCCATCTGGTGCAACCCCCGGTCAGTACCACGCGTACCGACCCCTATTACGCCGAACGCCCTTGCGCCGCCGCGATTGTCGCTGCGGTGGAAATTTTGGAAGACGTGATGCGCAAAGCCGAAGAAGGAACGCTTTCCTCTCTTTTGAGCGACAAGGCCGGTGCCGAAACCACCGCTTTTTTAAATACCCCGGCGACCGTGCAAGGAGCTTCTCATGAGAACTGATTCGCCGCGCGCCGTCGCGATCATTTGCGAATACAATCCCTTTCACGCCGGTCACGCCTATCAGCTGGCTGCGGCTCGTCGCGACAGCGGCGCGGACGTCGTGCTGTGCATCATGAGCGAACTGCTCTTGCAACGCGGGGAGCCTGCCGTCGTCGACGCCTATACCCGTGCGGAGATTGCCGTTCGCTGCGGCGTCGACGTGGTGGTCGGTCTGCCTTTTCCCTATAGCAGTGCCGCTGCCGAGCATTTTGCCGCGGCAGGTGTTTTTCTTGCCGCCGAACTTGGCGCCACATGGCTGCATTTCGGAAGTGAATGCGGCGATCTTGCCCGTTTGCGACAAGGAGCGGTCGCTCTATCCTCCCCCAAATGGATTCATCGGCTCACCGAGTGGCAACGCACGCACCCGCAACAAGGCGTAATGGAGGCAAGGGACGCCGTTTTTGGCGAAATGAATATAAGCGCTTGCCTGCCGGAGGGATCCAACGATATGCTCGCCATGGCCTATTTGAGCGCCATTCGGCAGCTGTCCGTTCCTCTTATCCCCCTGACCATCCGACGAAACGGACAATCCTATCGCGATGATGCGGCAAATAACCACGACTCGTTCGCCTCGGCTGCCGCGTTGCGCCGTCTGTGGCAAGAGCGTCAATCCCTGTGCGATCCCATCTTTCGGCAACAACTGCCCCCCGCCGCGCTGCAATGTCTTTGTCATGCGGAGCAGATCGGCATGGCTCCGGTATTCGCCGATCGGTTGATGGGTGCCATACAAGCGTTTTGGCGGTTGTCGGATCCGCGCGACCTTGCGTCGCTGGAGGGACTTGGCGGCGGCGTTTCCCAGCGGCTTTCTTCCACGGCACGGCAACAAGCCTATTCGGATTTTTCCTCCTTTATCGCAGCGGCGGCAACCAAGCGCTACACCAACGCCAGATTGGCGCGTGCCGTTTGGTCCGGCATGTGCGGCGTTCGTCCCGCGGACGTTCGCCGTCCCCCCGCTTATGCGCGCGTATTGGCATGCAGCAACGCGGGAAAAGGCTATTTGCGCGCCATTCGCAAAAAAACGACGTTTTCTTTGATCACAAAGCCGTCCGATATTCCGAGCACCGTCGCAGCCGGCAGACAGCACGTCTTGGAACAATCTGTCGCGTCGCTGTACACGTTGGCGCTGCCGACCCCGCGCGCTGCCGGCTTGTTTTTGACCGGTAAGCCTTATGTAGAGCAAAGTTAAGGCGCGCCGCGCCGATTTTTTGACAAAAAATCGCAAAAAAAGATCGCGGCGGTTGACACGCGACTTGCCGTATGGTATACTTACGACGGATGTCGATACAAAGTCGATATTAAAAATTTAATTAAAATAAATCAAACGAAGCGAGGAGGTGTCCGACGTGCAATACCAAAAAGAGCGAGATGAAATCGCTTTATCCGTGCGGGAGTTGTGTGAAATCGCCCTGCCGTTCGGACATTTGGAGTTTGGCGGCGGAAGAGCGGCGCTCACCGAAAAATCGTCGGACGCCCCGTGGCGTCAAGCGCTGTCCCAAAATCGCGGACCGTCGTATCGCGCAAACGTCGCATTGTGTCACACCTCGCGCTGCGACAATCTAACCTATACCGTAAGCGGACATGCCGACGGCATTGAAGAACAAGACGGTCTGTGTACCGTGGAATCATGGAAACGCGTCCATTCATACCATTGGCACCAACCGCCGCTTCCCATTCACTTGGCGCAGCTGCGCGTGCACGCTTATTTTTGGTGTGCGCAACACCGTCTGTCGCACGTTCGTATCCGATTGGTTCGCGTACGCGCGGATGACGGAAAAATCAAAGAAGATACCGAATATATCTCGGCAACCTCGCTCGGGTCCTATTATGAAAGCCTACTGGCCGCCGTTTCATCTTGGGCGGCGCTTTGCGTGCGTCATGCCGTTTTGGAATTGCCCGCGCTTGCCGCTCAGAAGTTTCCTTACTCCTCCATGCGTGAGGGGCAAGAGCGGATGATACGCGCCGCTTTTCGCGCCATCAAGCAAGGAAAACGCTTGTTTGTTCAAGCACCGACCGGAATCGGGAAAACCATGTCGACTCTTTACCCCGCCGTGCGCGCCCTGGGAAACGGATGGTGCGATCGCATTTTTTATTTAACGGCAAAAGCGAGCACGCGCAAAGAAGCGTTTGACGCAGCCAGGCGTCTGGTGGCGTGCGGCGCCCCGCTGCGAGCGGTCGTCTTGACCGCGCGGGAGCAAATTTGCCCGATGATGGCTGCCTTCAAAGCAAGCGGCAGTCGATTATCCTCACACTGTAACAGTATCGATTGCCCATTGGCAGAATCTTATTATCGACGCGCGCCGGACGCTGTGTACGAATTATTGACCGGCGGGCGAGGATATAATCGTCTGCGTTTGATCGAGGTGGCTGCCAAACATCAAATTTGCCCCTACGAATTGTCGCTGGACGTTGCGGAGCACTGCGATGTGATCATCGGCGATTACAACTATGTATTTGATCCGAAAGTTTATCTGCGTCGATTTTTCTCGCCGTCGGCGCCGATCACGGGACGGTCGGTGTTTTTGATTGACGAAGCGCACAATCTTGCCGATCGCGCACGCGACATGTATTCCGCGGAATTGCACAGCAAGCATCTGGAAGCCTTGCGCGATGTATTGGATCAGCGAGACGCGCGCACCGTCGACGCCTTGGACGGCGTGATCCGAATGATGCACGCTTTGCGCTCCCACTGTCGGGATCATCTCACGCGGGACGACGAGGGTAACGATTGCGGGTTTTATCTCTCGCGCACACCGCAAAGTGCCCTAAACGACGCCGTTTCCAACCTTTGCGACACGCTGGAACGATGGCTGCAACGTCATCGTGACGACGATACCGCGCCGCTCTTTTCCGCTCAGGTGGATGAAATTCGCGCTTATTTGCAAATCCTCGCCTACTACGACACGCATTATTTATCCTATGTGTTGCTGCAAGGCGGCGACGTCACGGTGCGTTTGTTTTGCTTGGATCCGTCTGCGATTCTTGATTCGTTGCTCTCGCGCGGCAGTGCGGCGATTTTGTTTTCCGCGACGCTCACGCCGCTTTCCTATTTTATGGATTTGCTGGGCGGGCGAGACAGTGCCACCAGCCTTTCGCTCTCCTCTCCCTATGATCGCGAAAATTTGGGATTGTTTGCCGTCGAGAGTATTTCAACGCGCTATGAACACCGCGCGCAATCGATCGGCGAAATTGCCCGCTGCATTGCGGCAATGGTGTCCGGTCGGCGCGGAAATTATATGGTCTACTTTCCCTCTTACCAATACATGGACGCGGTTTTACGGGTGTTTCGCGCCAAGTATCCCAAGGTGACGGTAATCGTGCAAAAACGCGGCATGTATGCCAAAGAACGCGATGAATTTTTGGATGCGTTTCGCGCGGACCGCGGCGTGCTTCGCGTGGGATTTTGCGTGCTGGGCGGTTCGTTTTCCGAGGGGGTTGATCTGCCGGGCGATCGTTTGATCGGCAGTATGATTGTCGGCGTCGGCTTGCAAGGATTATCCAACGAGGGAAATATCTTGCAGGAATACTATCAAAATCGATGCGAGATGGGATATGAGTATGCTTACCTTTATCCCGGCATGAATCGGATCTTACAAGCGGCGGGACGCGTCATTCGCCGGGAAGATGACGCGGGTGTTGTGGTTCTGGTGGACGATCGCTACGCAACCCCCGCCTACACGTCGCTTTTTCCGCCGCACTGGCAACAGCTGCAGTATGCGGGGATGGCGGATCACTTGGCAGAACTGGTTCAGGAGTTTTGGCAAGCGCACCCGCCGCTGCCACCGTCCCCCAAAAAATGAGGTTCAGCTCTCTCTCACAAAAATTTCCGCTTTGCAAATTTCACACGCCCCAATTGAAAGGAATAGTCATAAAAAATGAAAAATACTACATTATGTTATATTGAACAAGACGGTTGCTATCTGATGCTGCACCGCATCAAAAAACATGCGGACGTCAATCAAGGGAAATGGATTGGATTCGGCGGTCACTTTGAAGAGCGAGAAAGTCCGGAAGATTGTATGCTGCGCGAGGTGCGAGAGGAAACCGGTCTGATTTTGACCTCCTATCGCTACCGCGGGGTGATTACCTTTTGCAACGACGATGCGGAAACCGAACTGATGCATTTGTTTACTGCCGACGCTTATCGCGGTACGCTGACCCCCTCTTGCGACGAGGGCGTGATCGCATGGCAACCGATCTCATCCCTGCCGTCGCTGCCCATGTGGGAGGGAGATTTTATTTTCTTGGATCTTTTGCGCCGCGATCTTCCGTTTTTCTCGCTGAAATTGATCTATTCTCACGATAAACTGACCCAAGCTGTGCTGAACGGGCGCGACATGCCGCTTGCCGATGGCAAAAACTAAAAAAACAGAAAGAAGAGGGATAAATCATAGAAAAATCTTACGTTGGAACATGGTACAAAGCCGACATGGGCGAAACCATCAATATTTTCGACGAAACGCCGCTTCGCATGAAAATGTCGTTTTCCTCCAGCGGACATTATCATTTCGAGCCAAACTGCGTATACGAAAAAGACGGCTATTTATGCTACGAAATCAATGACGAATATTATCGCATGGTCTATCACGTGCGATACGTCGACGGCGCACTGGAGGGATTTTACACGCAGCACGGAAAAGACACGCCCGTTCGCTATGTCAAAATCGGTGACACCCCCGAAGATTTGCCGTATCAATTTTTGCCGACGGAGCAATATTGTCCGAAAAACGGTCGGACACGGATCGAACTCTTGCGGCAATACGCTGCCTACGACCGAACTCGCACCTACGGCTGCGACAATACTTTTGTCCTTGGAGAAGAAGTCCCGCCGATTTTGCAAAAGTATCATTATGCCGATTACTTGTCCGATCGGACCGATTCCGATGATGCTATTGCCTTTCGTTTGCTGGACTTTGTCTGCGACCATTTCGGGCACAACGGATCCGGCGGTCTTGGTTCGGGGAGAACCATCACCGATCTAATCGAATTTTGCGAAAAGCACCATCACCAAACCAACTGTCGCGGATTGGCGATTTTGTTGGCTTCCTTACTCCGCCTCAACGGGATCAAAGCGCAGCACGTGACGTGCATGCCCTACGAAGACCCGTTCGACGATTGCCATGTCGTGGTGGATTGCTTGCTGCCCTCGGGAAAGCGCGTGATGTTTGACCCAACGTGGCGCTTGTATTTTAAAGATCGCGCGGGCGAATACGTTTCTTTGCCGCGTCTGCGCGAACTGCTTTTGGCGGGAGAACCGCTTTTTGAAAATCCTACCGCAAGCTACAACAATACGAACTTTGATCCGGAATACTACAGAAATTACATGACCAAAAACACGCTTCGCTTTGCCCGCTGCACCCTAAATAAAAACGGCGTAGACGGAGCAAGGGAGACATCCCGCTATCTTGAACTGATTCCGAGCCATTATCCGACGGATGCGTTCCCGGACAGCAAAAAAGCCTCGTTTGTGTACAACGACGAAGAATTTTGGACCATGTAAACGCTTTTTCCACGTGCCGTTTGCTTCACTCAACCGGGCAAACGGCACATGTTCCGCTTCCGTAAAATATCTTCACCGCAACAAAGTTTCATTGCCGAACGCAGACCTTTGCAAAAAATGTAAAAATATTTTTCAAAAAAGTATTGACAAAGCCGATCGTTTGTGGTATAATAGTCGCGTTGTTGAACCGGTGTTTATAGAGCAACGAAACGCTGGTGTGGCTCAATGGCAGAGCAGCTGATTTGTAATCAGCAGGTTGTTG
>CAZDOX010000039.1:0-8407 GCA_964507155.1 uncultured Lachnospiraceae bacterium | reverse complement strand
ACACATTTTTAGCAAATATGGATATTATTTTTTCTTAAGTTCCCAGCTATGGGGGTGAGGGCAGCGCCTCGCCGAACTACCGGCTGCCGTCTCGGGGGCGGGGCGTCAGATAACGGGATAGGAACTTCTTGAAAGAAGTTCCTCCCCGCACCCCTCTTCAAGAACTTTTTATCAAAAGGACGGCTGCTGCTCCAAAGACGGTGCAAAAATTATCCGCCATCCCACCGGCTACCGCCGAGGAGGGGTCGTCAGGGGAGCGCAGCTCCCCGGACAAGAAAAACTAACGATCCTCCTCGCCCGCGGGGGCGGGACCATTTCAGACGCCGAAGTTCCCGCCCCCGCACCCCCATCTCCTTGGCTGAACGGCTACAGTTTTGTAGGCAGCGCAAAAATTATCAGCCATCCTACCGTCAACCGCCGTGGGGTCGTCAGGGGAGCGCAGCTCCCCTGACAAATAAAACTAAGGACACCCCCTCTCCCGCGTGCGGGAGAGGGGGCAGGGGGTGAGGGCGGTCCCTTGCCAAGCTACCGGCTGCCGCCTCGGGCGAGGGACGGAAACTTCGGCGCACGAGATGGTTCCGCCACTGCAAGAGAACGCGAAAGCGGCAGAATCCGCACCGGCAAACACTCTCGGATCTTGTAAAAGTAAATGCTGCCAATCGGATTTGCCCAAACATTATTTTATATGGAAAACCAAATAAAACACGGGGAGGAACCTTTTAACAAAGTTCCTCCCCACTTTGAATCGGTAATTTTAGCAGCCGGCTTACGTTTGCTTACGCCTTTGCACGGCTTCATCAAACAAGCGTTGCTCTTCTTCGGTTTGAAGCAGGAGCGGCGGGACGGGGGTTTTCTTTCCCTCGTCATTCAAAGCAACGAAAATAAATCTTGCGTCGGCGGCAAGCGTGCGCTGCCCGTCAAAATCTTCCAGCCAAGCCGTCGCCAGAACTTCCAACGACGTTTTTCCTGCGTAAATGACGCGCGCTTCGCACATGAGCACTTGATTTCGAACCACCGGGCAAAGATAACGCAAGCGTTCCACGCAAGCGGTGGTCACGTGAGTGCCCGCATGGCGTCGCGCAGTGACCCCGGCGGTTTCATCCAACCAACTGAACAATAATCCGCCGAAAAGTCGATTGGCACCGTTCATATTGCCAACCGTGACAATGTGTGCCTGCTCGGAAGCGGAAGCCGAGGCAGGGCGTGGGGAAAGCGAATCGATCATGGTTAAAATCCTTTCGTATGCCGTCAATCTGCCATGGCGGCGGTAAACACCGTGCCAAGGCGACGAATTCCTTCGATAATTCTTTCGTCGGACATGGTGGAGTAATTGAGCCGCAGCGTGGACGTCGGCTTGGACATGTCTACCATAAAGGTGGAACCGGCGACGTAGACTACTTTTTTCTCAATGGCTTGCGGCATCAGGGCGCCGGTGTCAATTCCATGACCCAAGTCGCACCAAATGAACAATCCGCCGTTCGGCTTGGTGTAAAAAATATCCTTGGGGAAATATGCGTCCATGGCGCCGAGCATGGTGGCACACTTGTGCGCATAATTTTCTCTCATTTTTGCGATCAGCGCGTCAATGTCGAAGCGCGTCAGGTACGCGTGCGCCAGCAACTGCGGCAGCATGGCGGTGTGCACATCGGAGATCTGCTTGGCGATGACGACCTTAGCGACAATTTCGCGCGGCGCGCACAGAAAACCGAGACGAAGTCCGGGGGCCAAAATTTTGGAAAACGATCCGCTGTATAAGACAATTCCCTCGGTGTCCATGGATTTAATGGTCGGCGTTTTGATTCCGTTAAACGTCAACTCTCCGTAAGGGTTGTCCTCCAAAATCAGCACGTGGTGCGCCTTGGCAATTTCATACAATGCGCGACGTTTCTCCACGCTCATGGTCACTCCCATCGGGTTCTGAAACGTCGGAATGGTGTAAATCATTTTCACGTTTTTGTGGGTGGCAAGCGCCTTTTCCAGCGCGTCCAGATCCATGCCGTCTTCTCGGACCGGCACGCCGACCAAATGAGCGCCGTAGGAGCGGAACGCGTTGGTGGCGCCGATAAAGCTCGGTTCCTCCACGATGATGGTATCGCCCTCGTTAATCAGCACTTTGGTGGACAGTTCGATTCCTTGCTGACCGCCGGAAACCACGATCACCTCGTCGTTTTCCGTTCCGATTTTCTCCACGCGTGATAGGCGCTCGCGGATGACGTCGCGCAGCGGGGTATACCCCTCGGTAACGCCATACTGGAGGGAGAGCGTCGGCTCATTATGCAGATATTCCGTGGCAATGTCGCCCAGATCCGCAGCGGGGAAAAGTTCCGGCGCGGGATTCCCGCCGGCAAGGGAAATGACTTCCGGGTCGGCGGCATATTTGAATATTTCACGGATCGCGGATCCCCGCATGGGGGCCATCCGATTGGAAAAAGTGTAATTCATGATATCGCTCCTTTATTTTTGACTTTATTATGGAAAGATCAATCATCCATATACTGAATTCTGGTGTGAGAACTCAACACGGCGGTTGCCACGGCCAAAAGCAGCACGGCGGCGCCGCAGAGTAGCAGCAGGAAGACCGCTTTGTTGGAGTTCGTTTGTTCCGATGGATCCGCAGGTTCCTCGGGATCCGCAGGTTCCTCGGGATCCGTGGTGATGAGCGGATTGCCGTTCTGATAGAGCGGATGATAATCCGCGTCGCCGGTAGCGGCAACAATCTCCGCGTCCCAGCCGAGGAATGTCGACCCGTCGTCCAAAATCATCAAGGAATCGTCCGGACGGGTCGGCGTCGTTCCGTGCATCAATTTTTGCTCGGAGAGAAGTGCGCCCGCCTTGTTGAAAAATCGGATGGTGTATCGGGGCGGATCGGTGTATTGCGCGATATAATCGGTACTTTCGGTGACGGCGGTAACGGCACGATCCCAACCGTTGAACGAGCTGCCGTTTTCCGGCACCGATAAGGTTCCGTCGGGCGGCGTCGGAATGTCTCCGTACGCGTATTGCTGCTCGGAGATCACCTGATTTCCCGCGCCGATAAATCGAACGGTGTAAAGGGTGGTCTTGCGCGCGTACACGGCTTCCAACGTCACGTCGGCGCTCGGCGTGTACTGCTCACCGGGCACCAGATCGGCAATGTGGTCTCCGTCGCTGTCCCAACCGACCGCTTCAAAATAAAACCGACTCGGGTCCGAGGATTCGCGCGAGGGAAGGTCAGGCAGGGTGACAGATCCCCCTTTGTCTACCGTTTTTTGCTCCAGTAAATCGTCGCCCACCTGCAGTGTGACCACATAGGTCGGCGTGACGGCGGTCACGCGCGTGGGAATGTATTGCACGTAGGCAAGGGAAATCCAACCGGTTTTGCCTTGATAGTTGATTCTTCCCCATGCGCCGTTCACTTCCAACAGCACGACGACATCGCCGTTCTTTAAATATCCCAGTGTCCCGCTTTGGCTGCCGACGCCGTCGCGCACGCGCAACGAGCTCTCCGCCGTTACGTAATAGTTCGCCGTGCGCAAAAGATATCCGCCGGTTTTCGGATTGAAATCCATGGCAAGCTCCGGCTTTGACGTGTAATCGGGCGAGGCGTAACCGACGATGTAAGAGTCATCCAACGCATAGGAGCGCACCGCCACGCATTGATAAATCGAATTGCCCTCGATGGTATGTACTTCCGTTTCGTTTGCGTACAAGACAATTCCGATATGATCCGACGGGGAGGCGGCGGAAGCGCTTTTGCTCTTGAAAAAGATATAATCTCCCGCGCGCGGCGTATAGTTTTCCGCGACGGTGTGATATACGCCCTGGGGTTTGAAATATTTGTCGATCAAGCGCCAACAGCTGATCTCGTTTGGCACCAGATCTTTGGAAATTCCCGCTTGCCGTGCGCACCAAGTGGCGAACGAACAGCACCACGAATAGCCGTAGCTGGTTCCGTTGCCCTCGTTGTTGTCCACCACGCCGTGCAGTCGATTGTATTCCACAAAGTTTTTGCTGCCTTGGGTGTTTTGCCCGTGCATGTCCGCTTCGCTGTTTCCCTCATGGTAACCCAGCTGCGACAGCGCGACCAAAATGAGATCCGTGCGCGCGTCGCCGGTCAAGGACAGCTCGGTTAAATTGGTGTAATAGGGACTGCCGCGATAGGCGTCGGAGACCGAATGTACCGGAGAGAGCGCCGCGCAGGGGAGCAGCAACAAGGCGCTCAAAACAACGAGAGATAGGACAAAGACAATATGCCTCGTATTACGATTTTTCATGCTTTGCCTCCGTTCTACAGCCAAGATTGCAAGGTGCGCGCCGTCGGCTCCAGCGTTTCCAATCGATCGTCATGCATAAATTCCAACAGCAGACCGATGGGCCGCTGCTCGGAGCGAAACGCCTGCAAATACCGACGCCATATACTCTCGCCTTGGGCGAGCGGATATCGGGCGGACGCGTCCCAATGAAAGACATGGAGACACTCGGTAAAGGGCGCGTAAGTGAGCGCCGTTTGACAATTGTATTCCTCGGAATGGAACTGACACGGCTGCCAATACAGACGCATGGCAGGGTGATCCACTTCCCTCAAATAGCGCATGGCGCTGTCGCACTCGTCGGTCAGCGTTCCGTTGTGGCACTCCAAGGTGATGTCCAATCCATACGTCGCCGCTTGTTCGGCGGCAGCGCGACCGGCTGCTACGACCGACCGGCGTATCTCCTCGGTAGCTTTTGCACTGCCGCAGGTGCCGCACCACATGCGCACGTGCCGTGCGCCAAGACGACAAGCGGAATCCAAGTAGGCTTCCAGCTCCGAGAGAGGGGTCTGTCCCAACCGAAAATAGGAACCGTAGGTAATGCAGCGCAACCCCGCGTCGGCGGTCTTTTTGGCAACCAGATCGGCGACGGCAGCTTGTCCTGCCGGGACATGAACGTCACTGCCCCATTCGATCAGGGAAAGATCGGCTCTCTTGGCGGCATTGAGAATATCGTCCACGGGATGACGGCGAAATGAAATGGAAACAAGTCCGGTTTGAAAACTCATGGTAATATCCTTTCTGGCAGAAATCGATGAAATTATGAATCTTTTTTATTGGCTTTACTGAGCATGGCGTGTCGGTAAGCGCTGGGAGAGACGCCCAGCAGTTTGACAAACGAGCGATTGAACGTGCGGCAGGTGTTGAAGCCGGATTTTTCGCTGACGGCGGTTATGCTTAAATCGGTTTGCTGCAGCAGACGACAAGCGCCGCCGACGCGCAGGGAATTGATGTAATCGTTGAATCGAATGTTCATTTTCTCCGAAAACAGATGAGAAATATAGAAGCGGCTCAAATGAAGGTCGCGCTCCAGCATTTCCAGCGATAGGGAGGGAACGGTGTAATGTTTCGCGCAGTAGTCGACAATGGCGCGCACCGCGCGGGAATCTTGCGAGGTGGGTTCGGCAAGTTCCAAGAGCGACAGCAAGCGAGAAAACAGCGCGAGCAGCGTGCCTTTCAGCGCCAGATCCCGATAGTGGGGCGGGGGAGACAGCACTTGTTCCGCGAGCAGGTGCAGCAGCGGCAACAGCTGACGATCTTGATCGGCGTGGCGAATGACGGCGCTTTTGGGTACTTGGTGTGAAAAAACGGAGGAAAATTCCGGCATCAAATCCGGATTTACGATGAAAAGGAGGTAACGCTCTCGCTCGACTTCCTCGTAGCGATGAATTTGGTTCGGAAACACGATCAAAAAGTCTCCCGACGAAAGGTCGTACGACTCGGAATCGATCGACACGTGCGATTTTCCGTCCAGCAGCAGAAAAAACTCCAGGTGATAATGCAAATGCATGGAGCAAGCCAGCGCGATTTTTCGGTTGTTATCGTCTCGAAAATACAAATCGGAATTTCGTTGCTCATAGGGAATTTTCATGTCCGATGTCCTCCTTTCGGCGAAAATTCGGACTTTGACTATATTATACCAAACTTGGGCACTATTTGCAAGAGGAATCAAAATTTTTATTGCGAACTTTAAAAAAGATTTTTGAGAAGTTTAAAAAAAGGGTTTACAAACAAGAGAAAATATAGTACAATATACGCGATAGCCGACATGGTCGGTATGAGTGCAAAGGAAAGGGACGGCACAAGTTTGAAAAACGGGTCGTTTTTCAAACACGTTTTTGTGCCTTGGCGATCTGAACAATCGCCATTTCGGCAAAGCCGAAACCGGCAAAAAACTGTCGTGTTATTCAGAAAGGCATGGTCATAAAAATGAAACAAAATATGAAACAATGGATCGAACAACTGCGCGACGCGGTGAGAAAAAAAGCGCTCCCGATTTTGTCTTTTCCATCGATTTCTCTGATGAATACCACGGTTCGCGATTTGATTTCTTCCGGAGAAAAACAAGCGCGCGGCATGAAGCAAATTGCCGATCGTGTGGACAGTGCGGCGTCCGTGAGTATGATGGATTTGTCCGTGGAGGCAGAGGCATTCGGCGCACAAGTACAAGTGTCCGATCATGAAGTCCCCAGCGTCGTCAGTACCGTGGTGACCGTCGAGGAAGATGCCGACGCGCTGACCGTTCCTCATGTTGCCGATCATCGAACCGGACGCTATGTGGACGCCATTCGTCTGGCTTGCGAGCAAATTACCGATCGCCCGGTGCTTGCCGGCGTCATCGGACCTTTTTCGCTTGCCGGGCGGCTCTGCGACGTAACGGAAATTATGATGCTCTGTTACGATGAGCCGGAGCTGGTTCACAAAGTTTTGGAAAAGGCGACAACTTTTTTGACGGACTACATTCGCGCCTACCGCGACGTCGGCGCCAACGGAGTCGTCGTGGCGGAACCGCTTGCCGGATTGCTTTCCCCCGCCTTGATGCATGAGTTCGCCGCGCCTTATATGAAGCGGCTGGTGGAGGCTGTGCAAGACGATTCGTTTATCGTCGTTTACCATAACTGCGGCAACGCCGTGCCCCGCTTGGTGGACGACATTGTTTCCTGCGGCGCGGCGGCGTATCATTTCGGCAACGCCGTTGATATGAAAGATATGCTGGAAAGGATGCCCGCCGACGTGGTTGTCATGGGAAATATCGACCCGGTCAGCGCCTTTACCGACGGAACGCCCGAGAGCATTTACGCCGATACGACGCAGCTGCTGCAGCGTTGCACGGTACACCGCAATTTTGTCGTTTCTTCCGGCTGTGACATTCCTCCGCGCGCCAAATGGGAAAATATTGACGCGTTTTTTGCCGCGGTTCATGATTTTTATCACGGAAAAAATGCGACAAACGCGACAAGCGCGACAAACGCGATGAAATCGGAGGTTGTCCATGGAACCTAAGCCGTATTCCGTTCGCCCGCGCCAAAAAGACCGTCTGTCGTTCTTTCTGATCGCCCTGGCTTTGCTGGCGACCGTCGCTGCCTTTTCCGTGGCGTCGATCTTTCCCGTTTACCGATCGCTGACGCAATGCGCGGGATTGCTCGCGCTGACGGCGGCGGTTTACCTGATGGTGCGAAATCGCATGCCGGTGGTGTATACGGTGGAAGCGGAAGAGAACGGCGAGGTTTATGATTTGGTCATTTCGTATGCACGCCCTTGGCGCCGCGTCACCGCCTGCCGCCTGGCGATCGACGACATTCGGGAAATCGACCTCGTCGATCGGAACACCAAGGACGCCATTCGGCAAAAATACCAAAATGACACGGTGCACAACTATTGTCCTACCTTGTTCCCGGAGCAGTCCGCCTATCTTCGCTTTGCCGACAGCAACCCCTATGCGTCGCCAAGCGCCACCGAGGAGAATCGCGATCTCGGCACGACGCGCGTGGTCATACGAATTGCTTGCAATCCGACCATTCTCGCCATGCTTCGCAGCCGACTGGCTTGAATGAAGCCTTTTGCTCCGGCGCCGGAAAAAGAAAAAGCGACCTTTCCTATGTTCACATAAAGTTTACATTTGGAGGAAAAAAATCCCCAAACCCCCTTTTCAAAAGAGGAAAAATATGTTATAATATAGTGTGTGGTATGCCCTCGGACATGCTGTCCGAAGCAGACCCACCGCAGCAAATAGTTACCAAAATAATATCTATATGGAGGATTCCCTAATGGCAAAGAAGTATTGCTACCTGTTTACCGAAGGTAACGCAAACATGCGTGAACTTCTCGGCGGTAAGGGCGCGAACCTGGCAGAGATGACCAACATCGGTCTTCCCGTTCCCCAGGGCTTCACCATCACCACCGAAGCCTGCACCAAATACTATGAGGACGGCCGTCAGATCAACGACGAAATCATGGCACAAATCAACGAGTACATCGTCAAGATGGAAGAAATCACTGGTAAAAAGTTCGGCGATCACGAAAATCCCTTGCTGGTTTCCGTTCGTTCCGGCGCACGCGCATCCATGCCCGGTATGATGGACACCATTCTTAACCTTGGTTTGAATGAAGAGGTTGTT
>CAZDOX010000038.1:0-8425 GCA_964507155.1 uncultured Lachnospiraceae bacterium | reverse complement strand
ATGGGCACAAAGACGGATTTTATATTTTATCTATTTTATTATACTACATTCCTTGGAAAATGTCAAGAATAAAAAACAAAAAATCGTTTTTGCGGGGAAATCGTGTTTTTCCGCTTGGCGCTGCGGATCAAACGAAAATGAAAAAATTAATTTTTCGCGGGCGTTAAAAATTATTGACAAACGGCGGAAACTGTGGTATAATAAAAACGCCAAACGAAATTGCATCAAAAGTTGCTTGTCGGTCGTGTAGATCGCCCCATGGGCGGTGTATGCTTTTTTCTTTTTGGCTCAAGTTTATCGTTTACCTCTTACCGCTTACAATGATTGCTTGACTTTGGCTATCCCATTTTGAATTTGATAAAATGCAAATTCCACCAATGGGATACGGAAAAGTCAAAAGATCGAAAATCGAAAGATGAAATTCGAGATTACATAATGACCGCCGGTTCTATGCGATTTTGTTTGGCGACAATCGGAGTTTGCGTTTTTGGGCGCCGACTTCGGTTGGCGCCTTTTTTGTTTGACTCTTGACCGGCAAGAACCGAAAGGAAAAATCCACCTTATCGCAAAAAATGCATAAAGGTGGATTTTCTACCGTAGCGACGGGTTCTTCCGTCAATTTTCGTCGGCGCAGAGATCTTCGTTGATGGCTTCTTCGATATCTTCCACGTCGGTTTCGTCCAAGAGCGAATCCTCCTCGTCGGCGACGGGAATACGGATCTTGCTCTTCACGTGATCGGCTACCTTGTGCGACTTGGTTTTCAAGACGTCCGCTACGTCGGAAGATTTTTGGCGAACCGTTTCGCGCACATCACATTCCTCTTCGACCAACATCAAGCCGCAGAGCAACTGTGCGATGCTCATGAGCAACATCGAACGGCTGACGCGCTTGTTCTCCGGGGCGAACACCACGGAGATAAACAAGGAGAGATAGGATGCGACCAGCGCAGCAATTCCCCAAACGGTACGATTTTTCTTAAACATAATCGGATCCTCACTTTCATAAATTGATTTTGGTATGGAATCGTTGAATTTTAAAATTACGCTTTTCCCGCCTGCGATTTGAGGTACGCATTGATAAATCCGTCAATGTCGCCGTCCATCACCTTGTCCACGTCGCCCGTTTCAAATCCGGTGCGGTTGTCTTTGACCAGCGTGTAAGGCATGAAAACGTAGGAGCGAATTTGCGATCCCCATTCAATATTGGCGCGGTTGCCCTTGATGTCTTCGATTTTGTCCAGCCGCTCGCGCAATTTGATCTCCATCAACTTGGCTTTCAGCATTTTCATCGCGGTTTCTTTGTTTTGCAATTGGCTGCGTTCGGTTTGGCACCCGACAACGATGCCGGTCGGCTTGTGGACGATTCGGATGGCGGAGTCCGTTTTGTTGATGTGCTGACCGCCCGCGCCGGAGGAACGGTGCGCCGTCACTTCGATATCTTCGTCGCGAATTTCCACCGCGTCCACATTGTCAAATTCCGGCATGACCTCAATGGAGGCAAACGAGGTCTGGCGGCGTCCGGCAGCGTCAAAGGGAGAGACGCGAACCAAACGGTGCACGCCGTTTTCGCTCTTCAAATAACCGTAGGCGTTGATTCCCTCAACCATAATGGTTGCGCTTTTCAGACCGGCTTCGTCTCCGTCCAGCCAATCGATCAATTTCACGCGGAACTCGTTTCGATCTGCCCAGCGGGTGATCATGCGGTACAGCATTTGCGCCCAATCTTGCGCTTCCGTTCCGCCGGCGCCGGGGTGGAAAGAAACAATGGCGTTGTTGCGATCGTACTCTCCGGACAAAAGAACGCCGATTCGCTGCTTTTCTTCTTCATGCACGATGGCTTCCAGCTCCGAGAGCACTTCCTCCACGCAACCCTCGTCGTTTTCTTCGATTGCCATTTCGCAAAGGGTCGACGTATCGTCCAGGCGCGCGCACAAGCGGCGGTAGGCTTCAATGGTGTCTTTTTTTTGCTTAATGCCCTGCAAAATGCGAGAGGATTTATCCGGATCGTTCCAAAATGCGGGATCCATCGTCTGCTGTTCTTCGTCGAACACCATCGCGTTCAATTCATCGATGCGTAGGGCATGTCCCAGCTCTTTCAGATCCTCCCGCAGAACGAGAAGTTTACTTTTAGCGTCTTCCAATGCGATAATCATAAGTGTGTCGATCACCTTTCTCTTTTTCCGTGTATCGGTATCATCCAAACATTTTTCTCCCCATATTATAACACATTCCTCCTATCTTTTGCAAGAGATTTTTTCTCTTTTTTCACAAATTTACAACTTGTACACACCTGGACGGCGGAAAGTGGCGAAATTTAACATTTTTTTCACCAAAGTTTACAAAAAGCACTTGCAACGATCACAGTTTTGGGGTATCATAATAAAATAGATGTTCCTAAAATGGGGTCGCAACGCCCATCGGATCCGAAGATTTTCGTATTTTGACGCGATGCTGCGAAAAGGAGGGGAAAATTTTGTTCGGATATGTCAGACCGCAAGCGCCGGAATTAAAGCTGCGCGAATATCAATACTATCGCGGCGTCTATTGCGGACTTTGTCGCGCGCAGGGGCGTTGCACGGGTCAGTGCTCTCGTATGACATTGAGCTACGATTACGTGTTTTTAACGTTGCTTCGCTTGGCATTGGAAAACGGAAACCCCTCGGCGGATCCGTCGGATCGGGCGGTGCGATTTGAATCGCGCCGTTGCTTACCTCATCCGTTTCGCAAACGGCTTTCTTTGCGCGCCGGAACGGTGACGCGCCACATTGCTCTTTGCGCTGCCATGTTGAATTTTTACAAACTGTGCGACGATCGGCAAGACGAAAAAACTTTTTCCGCGGCGCATCTTCGCGCGACGTGGCTGTATCTTCCGCTGCACCATATGTACCGCCGCGCCGCCAAGCAAGAACCGGAACTGGCAAAGAGCCTCAAGTGCGCCATGGAAGAATTTTCCCGCAGGGAAGAGGAGGAGCAAACGTCCGCCGATCTTCCCGCCGCGGCATTTGGCGAGGTGACCGCATGCCTTTTGTCTTACGGCTTGGCGGAGCGCGAGGCGAAAATCGCGCGCCATGTGGGAATGCATATGGGAAAATGGCTGTATTTCGCCGACGCGGTCGATGATTTTGACGAGGACGTCCGAAAGGGACGCCGCAATCCGCTGCGCGGACTTTACCACGGCGAGACGTTATCGCCGCAAGAGAGAGAGGCGGTCGCCGTTGCCATGACCGCGGAACTGATGCGCGTGGATGACGCGCTGTCGCTGCTGGACATCGACGCCGATTGCTGCGGCAGCGACTTGCAACCGTTGTTGCGGCATATGCTGCATATCGCCCTCCCTACAACCACGACGGCGCTGGCAAAGGGAAATTATCATACGTCAGGTAAACCGCAGAACTCGGCGATCGCCCTTGGCAGCCGGGACAAAACTGAAAAAGAATGATCGGCGAGCCGAGAGATGAGCGGCACGTCGACGTTCGTGGAAAGGAACAAGGACAGACATGACAGACCCCTACAAAGTTCTCGGCGTTACGCCAAACGCGACGGATGAGGAAATCAAGCAGGCGTACCGCGAGCTGGTGCGCAAGTACCACCCGGATAAGTATGTGGATACCGACTTGGCGGAAATGGCGACGGAAAAAATGAAAGAGGTAAATGCTGCCTACGAAGAAATTCAGCGCCAACGAAAAGCGGGCGCCGGCGGCGCGCAGGGGCAAAGTCAAAGCTATGGCGGGACGGATTCCGCCGGTGCGCAAAACCCCACCTACGCGAACATCCGCAACTGCATCAATACGGGAAATTTGGATCTGGCGCACCGTCAGTTGTTGGCCATTCCGGAAGCCGATCGCGCTGCCGAATGGAATTTCTTGATGGGGTGTGTGCTGCTGCGCCGCGGTTCGGTGATGGACGCGCAGCAATATTTGGATTTGGCTTGCGCGCAAAATCCGTACAACAGCGAATATCGCATGGTGCGCGATCGGTTGCGGGCGCAGACCAACGCGTACGGGGGCGGCTATCGCACGGGAGCGGCGTCGCGGGGCGGAGGATGCTCGGAGTGGGATATTTGTTCCTCCTTGCTTTGCGCGGATTGTCTGTGCGAATGTATGGGCGGCGATTTGATCCCCTGCTGCTGAGGTTGACCTATGAAATCGGAACATTCGGAATGGAATAAAGTCAAAGACGTCAAAGACACCAAAGACGTCAAAGACGTCGGAGATGTTAAAGACGAATCGCCGCGTCGGCGCCGACATGAAAAAAAGCGGCAAATTCGCCGCATGACGGTATGTGCGATGCTGATCGCTCTGGGATGTGTGATTTTGATTCTCGGCTCGCTGCTGGATGTCTTGGATTTGTGTACGGCGGCGCTGGTTGCTCTGATCGGCGCCGTGGTTCGCGTGGAGTACGGGCGCGGATATCCGTGGGCGGTCTATGCGGCAACCGCCATTCTCGCTTTGCTTTTGTCACCGCAAAAGGGAGCCGCTGTGGTTTACGCGGCGGTCGGTTACTATCCGATTTTGAGAAGTTACATGGAACGGCTCCCGCGCCTGTGTTGTATCGGGTTGAAAACGGTGCTCTTTGTGGGATTGGAATTCGGGTTGATTACCCTGACGGATCTGATCACGGCAGCCGACGAATTTATGCCGCCGCTGTATTACGCGGCGTTGTATGTTTTGGGTTTTGTCACGTTGTGGTTGTATGATCGCATGATCGAGCGGCTGATGGTGCGATATTGGTGCCGCTGGCGGCAGAAAATCGCCAAATTGTTTTAAGGCACCAACGCAACGCACCATTCGCGGCTAACGCCCCCGACACTCACGTGCGTTTTCTTCGCTGTTTTCTCCTATGCGCCGGCATATGGCTGCCAAGATAGGTGCCAAATGCGGCAAACAAGCAAACGCCCGCGCGAAGCGCCCACTGCAGGGCGGTAGGGAACAACGGCTGCGCACTTTTGCCGATTAAGTGGTTTGCCAAGAGAATGAGCAGCAAAATCATCATGCCGACGGCTCCGCCGCCAAACAGCCATCTCTCCCCGGTGACGTGGCCGACTACGGCGCCGCACAGCAAAGTGCTGCCGAGTAAAACGGCGGCGCTCCCGGCGCGAAGTGCCGAATCGGGATCGGATAGGGTCAGAAAGATTCCTGCGAGCGGAACGCTGAGCAGAGCGGCTGACAGCAAGGAGAGCACAATCCCGAGGGCGCTTCCTTTGCATAAACGGGATAAATACGAAGTGAATGAGGAGGCTTGCGCGGTGCTTTGCCCGACATTGCTGCGTGCGGGACGCTGCCGTGTGCGTGGATGGGTCATGCGACGATTCATCATAGTAATCTCCAATCCGCCGCCGTGCGGCGGCACAATATTGCTACGCGTGAAACAGTTTTTCTTCCCGGTTTTGATTCATTGGATTTTCACGCTATGTCCTTCCCTTAATATCTGTTGCTCGGTAGAACATTGTATGCGCGAGCATTTAAAAAAATACCGTTGCGCCCCGATTGTGGGAAATGCAACGGTATTTTGTTTTGCTTTGCTTTTTTTTCTCTTGTCTTCCGACTTTTGCCGTGACGACCGAATTACGATTTGTCTTCTTTATCGTTTTTCTCGGCTTTGTCGGATTTTTCGGCTTTATCAGCCTTGTCGGACTTTTCTTTCTCGTTTTTCTCGGCTGCTTCCGCTTTCTTTGCTGCCTTGTCGGCGGCTTCTACCGTGTCTTCCGCACGAACGTCAACGGAACGAATCGCCGTTTTCAAAATGTGCAGCTTGGTGCGCTCACGGGAAGTCTCGATGACAACGGTTTCTTCCGTGATCTTGACCACGCGTCCGAGAATCCCGCCGATGGTGGTAATCTCGTCCCCGACGCACAGCGAGTTGCGCATTTCGTTTTGCTCGCGCTCCTGCTTCTTTTGGGGACGAATGCCGACAAAATAGAATACGACAAACACGAGAACCAGCATGGCAATGGACAGCCAGCTTTGCATGCCGCCGGAGGATGTGCCGCTTGCCTCCGCTTCCAATACGGTGGATAATGCTAACATTGGGGTATCTCCTTAAATTTTAATCATTCAAGTCATTATAGCGTATCTCTCTTGAAAAAGCAAGGGGAAATTTGTAAATATTTTGTGTTTGCGCTTGATTTTTTGTTTTTTTCTTATAACCACATTTCCTCAATGTGATAAATGTAATCCAAAGAACGCAGCGCTTCGATGATTTCGGTGTGCGTTTTGTATTTTTTCAGCTCTTTGCTGCTGATGGAAATGGCAATGGAATATACGCTAAGACCGGAGTTGGCGTAAGCGGGGTTGGCTTCAATGTCATCGATGTTCAACCCGAGGCGGCGAATGGTCGTGACAAAATTTTGCAAATACCCGCTGTTTTTCAGCTCCAAATGAACCTCAAAGTGGTTGGAATGGTTTTTCAGGTACCGTTCCACACGCGGGAACAAGGAAAGGCAGCTGATCAATACGACAAACGACGCTAACGTCACGGTATAATAGCCGGCACCGGCGGTCAAGCCGATGATTCCGGATACCCAAAGTCCGGCGGCCGTCGTCAATCCTTTGATTTGACTGCGCGAGCTGAGCAGCAGCGAGTGAACGCTGATGACCGCCACACCGATGATGCCGGCAAAGGAAAGCAGATGTTGCTCTGTGTCCGGCGCGATGTATAGGTCAAGCAGCATGATGACGGTCATGGCAAGAGAGATGAGAATAAACGTGCGAAGACCCGCCGAATGGCGTTTGCTGGACCGTTCGCAGCCGATGATGGCTGCCAGAATAACCGAGAGCGCAAGACGAAACAAGATACTCGGTACGTTGAATGTTTGGGACCATTCGCCCAGCAGGGCGGCGATGGGATCGATCATTGTTATGTCCCTTCCTTTCGTTTCATTGGAAAATCATTTTTTGGAAATCATTTTGGCATGGGAGATGGTCAGCGCTTCCAGGTGCTCTTCCGCGGCTTCCGTGAACGCTTGCTCATCTTCGTTGATTTTTTCTTCTTCCAGCTCTTGCTGAATTTTTTGAATCCGCTCAATGAGCAATTCCACCGTGTTCTTTTCCGCTGTCGGCGTCGGGGATTCCTCCAAAGGAACCAAATCTTCCAGTTTGTTGGAGTAAGATTTGGAAAGATAGAGCGACAATTTGGCGCAGGCGGGACCGATTAATTCGTACAGAACACTGGAAGCCAAGATGATGGTTTCCAGCGCGTTGCCCGCCTCTCCTCCCAGCGTGCGCGCTCCGAGCGCCGCCAGACCGATGGCAACGCCGGCTTGCGGAATCAGGGCCAGACCGAAGTAATCTCGGGTTCTTTTCGGCTTCTTTGTGACCAAGCAGCCGAGGAACGCACCGAGGTATTTGCCCAAGATTCGGACGATAAAATACAAAATTCCGATCACAAGGAGCGAAACGCCGCCAATGGCGCCGGAGGGTTTGATCAGCGCGTTTAAGTCAAACGACAATCCGGAACGGACGAAAAACAACAGCAAAATCGGCGGACTGAAATAATTCAGCTGCTTGAACAGCTTGTCGTCGTCGGTAATGTTGATGTAAACCGTGCCCATCGACATGCAGCCGAGCAAAGGGGAGATGTCCATGGTGGCGCACACGCCGCAGAAAGCGAACAAGAGCGCGATGGAGATAATCAAACGGTTGTCGTCGGAGCGTTTCTTTTGAATCAACAGCTTCATAAACAAGCCGAACAGACCGCCAAGCACCAGCACGGCGAGGTTTTTGGCAATCGGGATGATGACGTCCGTCACGCTGAATGCCTCACCGGTGGTGGAGGAAACGGCGACGGAAATGGCAACGCTGTAAGCCAGCAGGGCGACAATGTCGTCGTAAGCGACCACTTGCAGCAAGGTGTCGACAAAATCTCCCTTGGCTTTGGTCTGCCGAATGGTCATCATGGTGGAAGCGGGAGCGGTGGCGGAGGCCAGCGCGGCAAGGACGACGGAAAACGCGAGATTCAATCGCAAAATCCAGAACGACAAGACAAAGACGAAAACGGAGGCGAGCAGCGCTTCCGAGAGCGTGATGACCAGAACCTTTCCGACGTTGTTTTTGAGTTTGGAAAATTTAAAAAATTCTCCGGTGCTGAACGCAATGAACGCCAGCGCGATGTCGGCAAGAAACGCCGTTCCGTCCACGATGGTTTGCGGGATTAAGTTGAGGCAGAAAGGACCGATGAGAATTCCGGTCACAATGTAAGCCGTCACGTTGGGCAGCCGCAATTTTTTTGTGATACGCGTCATCAGAAAGCCGCACAGCAGCATGATGGCGATGGAAATAATAATGACGGCAACGTTGGATTGTTGCCCCAGTTTTTTGTATAGTTCATCGAACATGTCAATCTCCATTCCGCCGCCGCTCGGCGGCGTGTCGATCAAAGTTGAAAGTTGAAAGTTGAAAGTTGAAAGTTGAAAGTTGAAAGTTGAAAA
>CAZDOX010000037.1:0-8581 GCA_964507155.1 uncultured Lachnospiraceae bacterium | reverse complement strand
GACGCACAAGGAGACCAGGCGATTCATTTCGGAACGAGACATCGACACGCCGCGCTCCTCCAAGTACTTGATGACATACCCGTACGCCGTTTTGTCCGCCACCTCGCCGATGGTTCCCGCGCGGAAGACGTTCTCGGCGCCAAACAGTTCCTCGGTATATTTATGGACTTTTCCTTGTACCTCGCCGGAGAAATTCAAATCGATATCCGGCGATTTGTCCCCGTAAAATCCCAAGAACGTTTCAAACGGGATATCTTGCCCGTCCGCTTTGTACGGCGTGCCGCATTTGGGACAGCAAGCGTCCGGCAGATCAAATCCGGATCCCACCGAGCCGTCGGTAAAAAACTCCGAATGGTGGCAATTGGGGCAATAATAGTGCGGCGGCAGCGGATTGACCTCCGAAATGCCGGCGCAGGACGCGACAAACGAAGAACCGACGGAGCCGCGCGAGCCGACCAGATACCCTTGGCTCTCGCTGTACCATACCAATTTTTGTGCGATCATGTACAATACGGCGAAGCCGTTCTTGATGATGGAAGTCAGCTCTTTGTCCAATCGCTTGGCGACAATGTCCGGCAAGGGTTTGCCGTATTGCCCCTCGGCGTGCTCGTAGCAAATGCGCTGCAAATCCTCCTCCGCGCCGTCCATGTGCGGGGTAAACGTGCCTTTGGGGAACGGGCGAATGTCGCTGTCGATTTGATCGGCGATCCGGTTGGTGTTGGTCACCACCACCTCGTACGCCTTTTGCTCTCCGAGATAGGAAAATTCTTCCAACATTTCGTCGGTCGTGCGGAGATACAACTCAATATCGCGATCGGCGTCTTTAAACTTCATGCCGGAGAGTAAAATTTTCCGACCGATTTCGTCTTCTTTGTTTAAAAAGTGCACGTCGCAGGTGGCGACGACAAGCTTTCCGTATTTTTCGCCCAGCGCCACAATGCGGCGATTGAGATCGCGCAAACCCTCTTCGTCGGCGATTTTTCCCTCGCCGATCAAAAATCGGTTGTTGCTGATCGGCTGAATTTCCAAGTAATCATAGAAATTCACGATATCCTCAATCACGCTCTCCGGCTTGTTGTCCAAAATGGCTTGAACCAGTTCGCCGGATTCGCAAGCGGAGCCGACCAGAAGTCCCTCGCGGTATTTTTCCAGTTCCGTTTTTGGGATTCTCGGCTGCCGATGGTAATAATTGAGATACCCCATGGACGTCAATCGATACAGATTTTTCAATCCCGTTTTGTTTTTGACCAGCAGAACTTGGTGGTACGATTTCAACTTCAGCGGATTGGCATTGGCAAGCATTTCTTTTTGTACGGCGGCAAAATGGGGCAGATCGGTTTCCCGCATTTTGTGGACCATGCAAAAATAAATTTGCGCCAGAATATCCGCGTCGTCGCAGGCGCGATGGTGGTGAAATTCGGGCAGTTGATAATACTTTGCCACCACGTCCAGTTTGTGCGTTTTCAGATCCGGATTGATGAAGCGAGAAAGCGCCACCGTATCCAGATACGGGGAATCGAAAGGAAGTCCGTACAATTCCGCATAATAGCGAATAAAACCGACGTCAAATTCCGCATTGTGCGCGATCAACAGCTTCGGGGATCCGTCCTCGTGCCGCCCCACAAACGCGAAAAACAGTTCCAACGCTTGCTTGGTGGTAGGGGCGTCTTTGACCATGTCGTCGGTAATGGAGGTCAACGCTGTGATCTCCTCCGGGATGGGAACTTCCGGATTCACAAAGGTGTCAAACGATTCCACCACCTGACCGTCGCGAATCCGAACCGCGCCGATTTCGGTAATTTTGCAGGTGCGGTGCGATAGGCCTGTCGTTTCAATGTCAAAAACGATCGCTTCCCGATCAAAATCTTCCTCGTATTTTCCGAAAACGGCGCTGACTTTGTTGTCGACAAAGTACGCTTCCATACCGTAAATGACTTTTTGTCCCAGCTTTTCGGAAGCCAACATCGCCTTTTGGTATCCTTGCACGTTGCCGTGATCGGTAATTGCGATGGCGGGCATTCCCCAGCGATGGGCGGTTTTGACGACGACGTCGGGCGGGGTCAGCGCGTCCATGGCGGACATGGAGGTATGCAAATGAAGCTCCACCCGCTTGACCGGCGCATGATCCATGCGCTCCACGCGTTTGATTTTCATGATTGAGGAGTAAAAGAAGGTAAAATCCGGATCGACGCCTTGTCGGTGCGTCTCGTGCTTGATATATCCTTGCATGGCGACGGCGGTCCCGTTTTTGAGCATGCCGGATAATTCCTTGGCTTCCTCCGTAGTCAAACCGTATTTTCGTACCTCAATGGAGGAATTTCCGTCGTACACGCCGAAGCTGATGTTCCATTTGTCTCCGCCGCGCGCCTGATCTTCGGTGTAGGAAAAAATCTCCCCGACGACGACCAATCCTTTTTGCGCCGTTTGCAGGGAGGCGATGACCGCCGGGGTTCCGATGTCAAAAGGAAGACCGATCAGCGCCTGCGGCTCCGACAGATCGAACGTGGCATAGCCGATGGTGCACAACCCGTCGTGCAGAATCGCCTCGGGCACGTCCTCACGGTAAATGGAGGCAATTCTCGGCAACATCGGCGCGGCAGCCTCCGCGGCGGGGGCGTTTGCCCTTGCGTAGGTCGGATCGTTTTGTCTCTGCTCCATCATGCGCGTATATTCTTGTTCCGCCTGCGCGATTTGCGCGTCAATCGCTTCCAAGCGACGAGAGAGCGACTCGCCCTCCCCGGAGGCGGCAAGTTGCTCGCTGTGGATGATTTGAACGTGAACCGAAAGACCGAATTCGCTGCGAATGATTCCCTCGATGACCGAGGGCGTTTGCCCGTTTTCGATCAGGCGAATCCCGCCGTCGGTCTCATAGGGCAGTTCGATGGTCAGCGTGCCCGCGTCCCGATCCAGCGTCGCACGATAACGAGAAAAAAAGCCGCGCGCCACAATGCCGATGCGCTCCGTTTCGGTTAACAGAGAAGAAATATACGATTCTTGAAAAGCGGCGGATGGATAGTGCGGCAATATTTTCACATATTGCAGCTCGTAGGCGCGACGGATTTCTTCCTCGATCGCGTAGAGCTCCTCTTTGGCAATGAGCGACGGGAAAGTCAGGGAAAGCTCCAGCAGCCGCTTTTCTTTGTCGGCGCGGACGGAAAACTCTTGCACAAGCGAGAGAATCTGTCCGATTTTCCCCTCGGGTTGGATTTTTTTCAGCACGTCAAACAAGGACCGCGTGCCTTTCGGCGCGTTTGTATTCTCCGACATGGTATGTTCCTATCCTTATTTCAAAGTTGAGGCGCGCATGCGTTTCAGCGCGTCGATCAGCGCGGGGATCAGTTGATCTTCCGGTAATTTTTGCACAATCTCCCCGTGGCAAATCAGAAGACCCTCGCCTCGTCCGCCGGCGATGCCGATGTCGGCTTCTTTCGCCTCGCCGGGGCCGTTTACCACACATCCCATCAACGCGACTCTTACCGGCATGTCCATGAGTCCATGGGCAGCGGCGGCGGCACGAAATTGTTCCGTCAGGGCAATTAAATCGATGTTGGTGCGCCCGCAAGTCGGGCAACTGACAATGTCCATGCCGTGTTGCCCGTCGATGCGCAGCGCGTTGAGAATGTCGCGCGCCGCGTCGATTTCGGTCAAGGGGTCGTCCGTCAGGGAGACGCGCAGCGTGTCGCCGATGCCGTCGCACAGCAGGGCGCCGATCCCGATCGCGCTTTTGACGCGTCCGCTGTTGCCCCCGCCCGCCTCCGTCACGCCGAGATGAATCGGGTACGGGCAGCAGTTTGCCAGAGCGCGATTGGCGGCGATCATGCAGGCGACGTCCGAGGATTTGATCGATACGGCGATATCCGTAAAATCATAGCGTTCCAGCAGCGCCATGTGCCGCTGCGCGCTCTCTACCAGCGCGTCTGGCGTCGGCGCGCCGTATTTTTGCAGTAAATCTTTTTCCAGCGAGCCGCTGTTGATCCCGATGCGAATGGGAATGTGTCGCGTTCGGCAGCTCTGTGCCACGGCGCGAATCCGATCTTCCTCGCCGATATTCCCGGGGTTGATGCGGATTTTATCAATGCCAAGCTCGGCACAGCGCAGAGCAATGCGATAATCAAAGTGGATATCGGCAACAATAGGAATGTCCGTGTGTGATTTGAGATAGGGGATGGTGTTTGCCGCTTCTATGTCCGGGACGGTGACGCGAACGATCTGACACCCCTTTTTTTGCAGCGCCAAAATTTGCGCGGCTGTGGCGGCGGCGTCATGCGGATCCGTATTGGTCATCGATTGAATGGCAATGGGATTGGTGCCGCCGATGGCGACGTGTCCGATGGTCAACGGACTTGTCTTGCGGCGAATGGCTTGGTAATTCATAAATGTCCGATCCTTTCCGACTTTTATGGCGAATTAAAACAAGGTGATAATATCTTTGCACACGACAAACAACATCAGCAACATCAAAAACGCGATGCCGACAAAATGGATTTTTCCCTCAATATCCGGGTTGATCTTTTTGCGTCGGATTCCCTCGATCGCCAAAAACAGCAATCTCCCGCCGTCCAAAGCCGGGAAGGGAATCAGATTGAAAATGCCGAGATTGATGGAAATGACGGCGGTAATATACAGCACGTAATTCAGAATTTGAAAAGCGGACCAACCGCTTCCCACAATGGTTTCGGTCACCGCGGCGGTAATGCCGACCGGTCCGGACAGCGCTTGAACCCCGTATTTGCCGGTAATCAATCCGATCAAACTGTCCCACACCATTTTTACCAGCGAACACGACCGATGAAACGTGATGGAAAACAGCTCAAACACACCGGGGTCGGTATTGGCATAGACGTAAAAATCATAATTGCCGAAAGTCACGCCTTGTTCTTCGTAGGTGGGGAAGACAACGTTTTCCAGCACAAGGGTCTCCCCGTTGCGAATCACCGTCAAAGACAGCGGACGATCGCCTTGGTTGGCAATTTCATAGGAGAGTTCTTCTCCGGTATGAATCGTGACGCGCCCCACCTTGACGACTTGGTCGCCCACCTGCAATCCGCCGTCGGCGCAGCTGGTCGCCCCCTCTTGGAAATCCGCAATGACGTTGGAAGCCAGCGTATCTTGCGAGACGGAGAGGCATACGATGACAAACATAATCAAAAAACCGATCAAAAGGTTGACGACGGCGCCCGCCGCGATCACCAACATCCGCTGCCAGACGGGTTTCCCGCTCAGCGCACCCTCTTCGTCGGACGCTTCATTTTCTCCGACCATCGCGACGTACCCGCCGATGGGGAACGCGCGAACGGAGAACAGCGTACCGCTTTTTTTGGATACGCGACCGAACAACTTCGGACCCATGCCGATGGAGAATTCTTCAATTGTCACGTTGCAGCGACGAGCCACCAAATAGTGCCCCGTCTCATGCGCCAAAATTAAAAAACCGAAAACCAAAACAGCAACCAAAATACTCCAGAATACGGTCATGATCATCAAAACCTTTCTTGCGAATGAATTTTATAGGGAAGCGGACGCGCCATAACGCATCAGGCGCCGCGGTGCGTCAAATGTTGCGCGGCGCGCTCCCGCGCGAGGGCGTCGTAAGCCAAAATTTGTTCCAAAGAGTGCGCGGCAGCGGCATCTTTTAAATCGTCCAACGTCAAGGAGACGGTCGGCGCGATATCGCCGAAACGAATCCGATCCGAGAGAAAAGCCGCCACGGCAACCTCGTTTGCCGCGTTGAGCACGGCGGGCAAAGCGCCGCCGGCACGACAAGCGACGCGAGCCAGCGAGAGCAGTTCAAACGTTTGGACGTCCGGCTCGTAAAAACTCAAATTGGAAATTTTCGCCAAGTTGAGTGGCGGCAGCTGGGACGGCATACGGTGCGGATAAGTCAGCGCGTGCTGAATACACAACCGCATATCCGGCACGGCAAGTTGCGCCACGACGCTGTGATCGATATATTCCACCATAGAATGAACGATACTTTCGCGGTGCACCACCACGTCGACGCTCTGCTCCGGCACGCCGAACAGATGGCACGCTTCGATCACCTCAAAGCCTTTGTTCATCATGGTGGCGCTGTCGACGGTGATTTTGGCGCCCATGCGCCACGTCGGGTGCGCCAAAGCCTCGTTTGCCCGCATGTCGGCGATCTCGTCCTTCTTTTTTCCGAAGAAAGGCCCGCCGGAGGCGGTCAGCCACAAGCGCGCCACCTCGTCGGCGCGATGACCGAGCAGACACTGGGCGATGGCGCAGTGCTCGCTGTCCACCGGACGAATGGAAATGTTCGCGTTGCGCGCTTCTCTCATGACCAAATCTCCGGCAACGACAAGAGATTCCTTGTTCGCCAGCGCCAGCTGTTTTCCCGCGCGAAGCGTTGCCAGCGTGGGAGAGAGTCCCGCTTTTCCCATCACGGCGTTTAAAACGAGCGGGGAGGCACTTTGGGCAATCATGTCTTCCATGCCGCGCTCACCGGCGAAAACCTTGGTTGGGGTGTCCGAAAGACGAACGCTTAAATCCGCCGCGGCGCGTGGGTCGCCCACGGCGCAGAATTTGACCGAAAAGCGGCGCGCTTGCTGTTCCAGAAGAGCCGCGTTCCGCCCGGCGCAAAGGGATTCCACGGGGATTTGTAAGTAAGCGGCAACGTCCAGCGCCTGCGTTCCGATGGAGCCGGTGCTGCCCAAAATCGCAATGCTTGCGGGGAGATCGGTATGGTCGTCCATGATGACATTCCTTTCTTGTTTCTCTTTATTTTTTCGCTGTTTTTACAACAGCACAAACAAATCGCCGACCGAGGTCAAAAGAATCAAGACCAGTGCCACAGCCAGCACGGAATCAAACCGATCCAACACTCCGCCGTGCCCGGGGAACAGCCGACCGTAGTCTTTTACCCCGTACGGACGTTTGATGGCGGACATGCACAAATCGCCGATTTGCGAGACGACGGAGATAAAAACGCCGCCGACGGCAAGCAGGATGTAGTTGGCTTGTACGCTGCCTTGCGTGATCGATTGCACGACGTAGCCGTAAATCAGCATGGAAATGACGCAAAATACCACCCCGCCGACGCTTCCCTCTACCGTTTTCTTGGGACTAATTTCGGGAATGAGCGGATGCTTTCCCAAAAATCTGCCCGTAAAATAGGCAAACGTGTCGGTGACCCACGCGCCGATGAAACAAATCAGATAGACGTAGGCGCCATCCTCGCTGCCGTAACGCAGAATCACCATGGAGGAAAATGCGGCGATCACGTAAAGGCAGGTGAAAAACGGCGTGCCGACATCGCTTGGCGCAACGCGCCCGCGAGAGATGACCAGGGCAGCCATCAAATAGAGCGCCAGCAGAAGAATCACCCCCACCCCGTACGCGGCATAGGCAACGCGGTCGCGTTCAAAGTAGGCATACAGAGGATAGGTCGCCGCAAGCAGCAAGGGAACGGACAGCCACCATCGACGGTGCAGCTTGCAGCACCGCAGCATTTCAAAAATGGCAACGACCGACAAAACGGTCACCGCGAGGGGAAATACCAAGGTATCGGAAAAAATCAAGATGGGCACAAAAATCAAAATCGCCACCACCGCCGTCAGAATACGAACCATCATGGTCGGAATCCTCCTTTTTTCGTTCACAAGTATCGATTTTTTGCTTGCCGCAAAGTTATACGTTGCCGTATCGGCGTCTCCGCGTGTAAAAATCGGCGACAATCTCGTCAATATCGGCAGCGGTCATGTCCGGCCATAATTTGTCCGTAAAATAGAATTCCGAATATGCCGCTTGCCACAGCAAAAAGTTGGAAATTCGCAATTCGCCGCCGGTGCGCACGATCAAGTCGGGATCGTCCAAGCCGGCTGTGTACAATGCGTCGGAAACATCTTGCTCCGTCGGGTCTTCCACACCTCGTTCGCGCAGCACTTTGTAGGCGCGCAGCAGCTCCGAACGCGCCCCGTAATTGAGCGCAATGTTCAAAACGATGTCGTTGTCTTTGGTTTTTTCCGTAATCTCGGCAATTTTTCGCTGCAAATCGCCGTTCAAACGCGATAAATCTCCCAAAATCCGAAACCGAAAGCTTCTCTTTTTCAGCATACGATCGCTGTTGTCCAAATAGAACTCGCACAAATCCATCAACGCGTTTACCTCGTCTTCCGGCCGCTTCCAATTTTCGGTGGAAAAGGCGTAGACGGTGATGATTTTCAGACCGATATCCGCGCAATGATACATCAATTTTTGAAACGTTTTCGCACCGGCGCGGTGCCCGGCGACGCGCGGCATCCCGTGCTTTTGCGCCCATCTGCCGTTTCCGTCCATGATAAAGGCAATGTGCTTGAGCCGACCGTCCTTGCAAAGATTTTCCGCTTTTTGATTTGCCATGGCTGCTTGTCGTTCCTCTCTTGTTTCTTTTTTGGTTATCCATAAAAATGGTGTTTGGGCAAATTCGATCCGTCGCATTTGCTTTTACATGATCCGGGCGTCATTGGTTTTCCTTGTCAAGGGGAGCGCGGAATCTACCGTTCTCTTGCGGGGGCGGAACCATCTCAGACGCCGAAGTTTCCGCCCCCGCGCCCCCGCCTCCTTGGCTGTGCGGCAACAGCTT
>CAZDOX010000036.1:0-8690 GCA_964507155.1 uncultured Lachnospiraceae bacterium | reverse complement strand
TCACGCCGGAAATTTCATTGAAAGGCTTGGTATACTGGTTGGCATAGTTCAAAAAGATCGTCAGCTTTCCTACCGTCATCATACTGCCGGCAAAGCCAAGTCCCATCGCGGACAGTGCGCCGGTCAAAGCAACGCCGGCATAGACCGTGGAGTTGATAAAACGCGTGCTGGGATTGACCAGGGAGGAATAAAAAGTAGCGCGCAGCGATGTTTTGGAAAGACGCTCGTTCACGTCGTCAAACGCTTGCAGTGCCTCATTTTCATGGGAAAAGGCCTTAACAATTTTTTGATTGTCCACCATTTCCTCAATCAACGCGGTTTGCTCGCCGCGCAGTGCCGATTGGCTGCGAAACATATCATAGGTATGTGTGGCAATATAACGGGCAACCAGCAACGACAGTGGAGTCAACACCACCACAACCGCCGTGATGGCAAGATCGATGGTCAACATAAAAATCAGTGTGCCGAGAATGGTCAACACGCCGGTAAACAGCTGGGAAAAGCCGAGCAGTAGTCCGTCGGCAAACTGATCGACGTCCGAAATAACGCGGCTGACCGTGTCGCCGATGGGAGATTGATCCAGATAAGATAGGGGCAGGCGCTGAATATGATGAAACGCCTCGCTGCGCACGTCGCGCACCACTTCATACGTGATTTTATTGTTGATCAGGTTGAGCAGCCATTGAAACAGTGCGATGGCGGCTGTACAGAGCGCCGCGCGGAACAGATGCGGGATCAATCCGGAAAAATCGACGCCGGAATCCGTCACCAGATCAATCGCCTCGCCAAGAATGATGGGAATATACAGCGTGAAAAAGACAACCGCCACAGCCAAGAGCAGCGAGATCAGAAACAGCAACCGATAATGCTTCAAATAATGAAAAACGTGGCGCAACGTGGCAAAGCTTTCCTTTGCGGAAAGTTTCTTCTTTTTTGCCGGGCGTTGCATTTTCTGTTTGGTTTTTGCCATCATTGATTTTCCTCCTCTTGGTATTGCGACAGATGAATTTCCCGATAGGTTTGACAAGACGCCAGCAATTCTTCATGCGTTCCCATGCCGACAACATTTCCCTCATCCAGCACTAAGATTTTATCGGCATGACGAAGCGAGGATGTTCGTTGGGAGACCAAAAAGACCGTCGGTTGATATTCTTGCTGCATGGTGTACAGCGACTTGCGCAGGGCGGCGTCCGTCGCATAGTCCAACGCAGAGGAACTGTCATCCAAAATCAAAATGTCCGGGCGACGAACCAGCGCGCGTGCGATAGTCAGACGTTGCCGTTGACCGCCGGAGAAATTTCTGCCGTTTTGCTCGACGACGCTGTCCAACCCGTCGGTTTTGCTCTTGATGATGTCGGCAGCTTGCGCCAAGGTCAGCGCGTCCAGCATTTCCTGCTCGGTTGCGTCTGCTTTTCCCCATGCCAGATTATCGCGGATGGTGCCGCGGAACAGTACGGCCTTTTGCGGAACGATCCCGATTTTCTCGCGCAACACGCGGCAATCCCACTCCTCGGCGGGAACACCGAAAATGCGAACGGACCCTTGCGTGGCATCGTAAAACCGAGGAATCAAATGAACCAACGTGGATTTTCCGGATCCGGTGCCGCCGATGATGCCGATGGTTTCCCCTCGCCTTGCTTCAAACGTGACGTCGTGCAACGAAGCGTCGCCCGCGCCGGGATAGCACGCGGTAACGTGTTCAAACGACACGGCAACGTCCCCCGCCTTGTGCGATACCGTCGCGCCACGGTGTTCATCCATGCCGGGAGCGGTATCCAACACCGCTTGCACGCGATTTCCGCTTGCGATGGATTTGGTCAGCGTGATCACCAAGCCGGCAAATTTGATCAACTCAACCAAAATTTGCGACATGTAATTGTAAAGCGCCACCACACCGCCTTGCGTCAGCTCACCGCTGTCCACGCGCAGCGCACCGACGTAAATCAGCGCGATGATGGAAAGATTGATGATAACCAGGGAAAGCGGATTGAGCAGGGTGGAAATGCGACCGACATGCAGTTGTTCTTCGGTCAGTGCGGCATTTCGCTCGTCAAAATGCTCAATCTCTTGCTTTTCATGACGAAACGCGCGCAAAACGCGAACGCCGGACAAATTTTCACGGGTGGTTTTGGTAATTCCGTCCAACTTTCGTTGAACTTGTTTGTACAAAGGAACACAGAAAAACATAATTCCGAACACCACCGCCGAAACAATGGGGAGGGTAATCAGAAAAATCAAGGCTGCTTTTCGATCGACGGTAAATGCCATCACTGCGGCGCCCAGCACCACAAAAGGAGAGCGAAGCAACAAGCGAAGCGTCATATTGACGCCGGATTGGACTTGGTTCACATCGCTGGTCATTCGTGTGATCAATGTTGCCGTGCCGAGTTGATCCACATCACTGTACGACAAGGTTCCGATGTGAGCAAACAGCGCGTGACGCACGCCTTTGGCGAATCCGACGGCGGCTTTGGCAGCGAAATATTGAGCAGTCACGGCACAAATCAATCCGACCACCGCCAGACCGAACAAAAGCGCACAGTGCGTAAAAATTAACGTTTTGTTTTTTTGATCAATGCCGACGTCAATAATAGCGGCAACCACCAGGGGAACAAACAGCTCAAAAGACGCTTCCAATAATTTGAACAGCGGTCCGAGAACGCTTTCCTTTTTGTATGGACTTAAAAATCCAAGTAATTTTTTCATAGAAATCTCCGTTCCGCCGCCATGCGGCGGCACAAATACTCTGCGTGAAATAGTTTTTCTTCCCGGTTTTGTTTCATGGAACTTTCACGCTAATCTCCGTTATGCCGCTTGACGGCAAAATCATATTGGCTATCGTGCGGCACAAAAGGTGCCGCCCCGTCGGGCGGCAAAGAATCAAACATCAAAATCCGTCATGAACGTCAGAGCAATCCCCGCTCACGCAAAAATTCCTCGATGCGGCGCAGCGCTTCCAAAATGTGCTCGGTGGAATAGCAGTAAGACGCGCGAACAAACCCTTCCCCGCCTTGTCCGAACGCGGTCCCCGGGACTATCGCTACTTTTTTTTCGTAGAGCAAATTTTCGCAAAATTCTTCCGAGGTCATATTGGTGGATGCAATGCAAGGAAACGCGTAAAAAGCGCCTTTCGGTTCGCGACAAGTCAATCCTATTTTGTTAAAACCGGATACGATCAATCGCCGCCGCATATCATATTCTTCCACCATATTCAACACATCATCCTCGCAACTGCGCAACGCTTCCATGGCGGCGTACTGTGAGGTAGTCGGCGCGCACATAATGGCATACTGATGAATTTTCAGAATTTGCCGCATCAACGGTTCCGGTCCGCACGCGTACCCCATACGCCAACCCGTCATGGAAAACGCTTTGGAAAATCCGTTGATCAGTATGGTTCTCTCCTGCATTCCGGGCAGCGAGGCGATCGAAACATGGCGTTTTCCGCCATAGGTCAATTCGGCATAAATTTCATCCGAAATGACAATGATTTCCCGCTCGCGCAACAATGCGGCAAGCGCTTCCAGATCGCGCTCTTCCATAATCCCACCGGTAGGATTACAAGGGTACGGCAGAATGAGGACTTTGGTTCGCGGCGTCATGGCGGCGAGCAGCTGCGCTGGCGTTAGCTTAAAGTCATCCTCTGCCCGTGTTTCAATAATCACCGGAACGCCGCCGGCAAGAGAGGTAATCGGCTCATAGCAGACATAGGAGGGTTGAGGAATAATCACCTCGTCCCCGGGAGAAACCACGGCGCGAATGGCTGCGTCAATGGCTTCGCTGCCGCCGACCGTGACGATAACCTCTTCCGTGTTGTAGCGCACATGATAATTTTTTTCGACGTACCGGGCGATCTCCGCACGCAACTTTTCCAATCCTTTGTTGGACGTGTATCGCGTTTTCCCGTCTTGGAGCGAGTCAATGCCCGCTTTGCGAATACGCCACGGGGTGGGAAAGTCCGGTTCGCCCACACCAAGCGAAATCACGTCTTGCATGGTCTCAGCAATGTCAAAAAATTTTCGGATGCCGGACGGTTTGATTGCCGTTATCGTCGGATTAAGAATGTGATCGTAATTCAGCACAGCGAAAAATTCCCCCGATCATCGCGATCCGTGTTGACCAATTCGACATCCAATTCCTTGTAGCGACGCAGCACAAAGTGCGTTGCGGTGGAAATCACGGAATCAATGGTGGATAATTCTTTGGCAACGAACAAGGCAACCTCTTGGAACGTCTTCCCTTTTACCATCACCGAAAGGTCGTACCCGCCGGACATCAAATAAACCGATTCCACTTCCGGGTATTTCATAACTTTTTTTGCCACCTCTTCAAAACCCAGACCGGCTTTGGGCGTGACGCGCAGCTCAATCAGCGCAGACACATAGGCGCTGTCCATCCGTTCCCAATCGATCACAGCCTTATAGCCGCGAATGACCCCCTGATCTTCCATCGATTTGATTTCGCTTTTGATTTCCGCTTCTTCCCTGCCGGTCATCGCCGCCAATTCGTCATCGCGATAGCGTGCGTTTTTATTCAGCAATTTCAACAATTTTAAGTTCATGTGTCCGTCTCCTTTTTATTTTCAAAAAATATAAAGAAACCCCGGCAAAAGTCGTCGACCTTTGTCCAGGGCGAAAAATCCGCGTTACCACCTGTATTCGACGTGCAAAGCACATCGCACTCTGCCGGCACTTCATGCCGATTCTCTCTCTGTAACGGAAGAAACCCGTTGCGTCTTCACCGCCGGCTCACCAACGGTGCACCGCATGGCTTGAACGCACAACTCAGGAACTGCGTTCACGAAACTTCTTCAAAGCTCACACCGCCCGCTTTGTCTCTGAACAAGAATAATTTCGCTACTCTTTCCGTCATCGTCACTTTCTTCTATTATACAAGATTTTCGCGCATTTGTCAAGAGATTTTTTGGCTTTTGTACAAGTCGGTCATTTTGTTCGCAACATGCGTTCAAACATTCAAGGTCGGCACTAAATTCCATTCCTCTTCCCACAAACGGATCCGGTTCAGGACTTCATCGGTACGCAAGCGATCCACCGCGTAAGCGCGTCGCAGCAAGTCGGTCGGAATATGGTCATCGTATTTATCAAAAATAGGAATTTCTCCTTGTTCTACCAACGAAAAGGGATCAATTCCCTCCTCGCGCACAATTTGAGACAGCCTTTGAACAAACACCCTCCCATCGCTCTCTTCCATTTTGAACGTGATAAAACAGCATCCCTCAAATTCAATGCCGGACACGCGTAGCTCATGTGCATATTTTTTGATTAATTTTCTGCACGTACGAAACGATCGGGTTCCGAGCCACGGAAATAAGCACCACGAATATCCTCCCAGATGAACCAGCGAGCGCGCCAGCATGCCGGTATTTCTTGCCGTATGGCGTGCCGTTTCCAATCGCCGAACGGCATTTTCCTTTAAATAGGGGTACACGGTATCTTCAACCAGCACACGCTTCATTCGCTCCAAGATTTTCGTATGAATTTCTCCGTAGTCGCCCGGCCAAGAAATTTCCATTTTCCCATCTACGCCATGCACATAAATCAATTGATGCGCGATGTCGACTTCCTCCACTTCCCAAACACGTCCCGCTAAGGCAAATCGATCTCCGACGGGAGGCGGCGTCGTGATGGTTCCGATTTCATCAGAACCGCAGCGCACCGTATAATCTTCGGAGTCCTTGAATACCGCGTAGAATTTGAACGACTTGATCAGTTGCTCGCCGCGCAATCCGACGATCAAACCTTTTTCCTCCGTCATTTCCAAATAATCTTGTTTGACCATGGAGATGATCAACGCACGATAATCTTCCTTTTCCACTTGTTTAAAGGGAGGCAATGCAAGCACACGTTCTGCCAGACGTTTTGGAGACAGCTCTCCGGTGGCCGCCAAAATGCTGAGCGTTTGATGAAACAGCAAGCTCATCGGCATCTGCCGAATCCATGGCGGCTCGATAAAGCGTTCTTCGATATAAAGTTGTACGATGGCAATGGCGCGCAGCAATTCCCATGGCATCAGCTGCGGCAGCGGCGTGTTGGGCAGGGGTGATTCTTCACGGAAAACCATCATCATCTCCGGAGGTTGTCCTCGCCGCCCGGAACGCCCGAGGCGCTGCAAAAACGAAGAAACCGAGTGCGGCGATTGGCTCTGAAGCACTCGCTCCAAACGCCCGATATCAATTCCGAGTTCCATGGTAACCGTAGCGCAAGTCACCGCATGAACTTCCTCATTTTTCATTTTCATTTCCGCTTCTTCGCGAATGGAAGCGGATAAATTCCCGTGATGAATGAGAAAGATATCCGCTTCGCCGCGCCGTTTGGCAATTTGGCGAAACGTCGCGGTTAAATACTCCGTTTCTTCCCGAGAATTGGAAAACACCAACGATTTTTGCCCTACGACGCAGTCATACATATACTCATATCCCGCGTCCAGTTCTGCTTTTTTGGAACGAGGCGGCTCCGATTTTTCATTTTCTCGGTCATCACGGTTCCCATTCTCGGAACTTGGCGGCAGATTTTGAGAAATTTGCGGAATTTGAGAGGAAGCCGCTTGGTTTTCCAACAAATTTTGAATATAAAAGTGTTCCATGCCGAGCCGCCAACGAACGGCTCCATCGGCAAATTTCGGCACGTCAACCGCCAAGTGCGAGTTTCCGCACAACCACCGTGCGGCGGCATCCAGATCTCCGATCGTGGCCGAAAGGCCGATTCGACGCACTTCATGACCGATCAAGTGAATCAACCGCTCCATTTGACAGATGATTTGATTGCCGCGATCCGAGCCGGTCAACGTATGAATCTCGTCAATCACCACATAACGCAAGTCGTAGAACAGACGGGCAAAAGCGTTGGATCGGTTCATCAGCATGGATTCCAGCGATTCCGGCGTAATCTGAAGAATCCCCGAGGGAGATTTCAGCATTTTTTTCTTATGCGACATGGCAACGTCCCCATGCCAATGCGTCACGGAAATTCCGCTTTCATCCAGTATTTCGTCCAATCGGTTAAATTGATCGTTGATCAAACTTTTGAGCGGAGCGATATAAATCACACTGACGCTTTGCGACGGATTTTCATACAGATCGGCGATAATCGGAAAAAAAGCGGCTTCCGTTTTTCCGCTTGCCGTCCCGGATGTCAACAGCAAATGATGATTGGTATAAAACAACGTTTTTGCCGCTGCCAATTGAATGGCACGCAAACTGTTCCAATTGTGACGGTAGATATATTCCCGAATAAAATCGGGAAAGCGCTCAAAAACTTGATCGGCGTCCATATCCGATGCGGGCGCAGGGGAAACGTAATCGATCATTCGACAACTCCTTTCACCTTTTTAAAACACAATATCCTCCGGGCAAAAAACGTTTGCGGCGTTCTCGTTCTTGCTCTCGTTCTTGCTCTCGCTCGACGCAGGAGCCGCCGACGTTTTCGTTTGCTGCGCGATGACACGATCGTCTGCATTTTCGCTTTGCGCCATCGTTTTTTCCACCACCGAGTCAAACGTTGCCGTTTCATTTTGCAGTAAGATATTGAGCAGCGTCATATAGTCGCGTAAAATCTCGCGCGGTGTCATCATCAGGTCGGATCCGGCGCGAGACAAGCAGATTTGCAAAAATCGTTGCATCTCTTCCCCGGTCAGGCGAACGTCCCACCGGTAATATTGCGCATGCAAGTGAGTCAGACGGACGATCAACGCCAGCAATTCATCGTCACTCAAGCGGCGCAAACGGATCACCGGCCCGATCATATTTTTATATCCGTCCAACGTAAACCGGCTGTCGCACAAACGACTGCGCAACGCCTCGTAGCTAAATAATCCCCGCCGCGAATCCTCCAAAAATTGAGGCGTTCCGCCAAAGATCAGTTCCAAACCGGGCGCGCGCCCTTGCAACGTATCGTTAAACATGGACAAGATTTTTTCATAGTTATTTTCCCTGCTGACGCGGTTGACAATTTTATACAGATTAACACATTCGTCGATAAAAACGATCAACCCGCGATACCCCATCAGACGAACCAGCGCCGCCCAAAGTTTGAGAAAATCGTACCAGTTATCGTCATCGATAATCGTGGAAACGTGAAAGCCAAGTGCTTGTTTGGCTTCGGTTTTTGTCGTATATTCTCCGCGAAGCCAGCGCAAGCATGCGCTTTTGGCTTGCTCGTTTTCCATGTTGTTGTCCCCCTGCCACGCACGATAATAGGACAACACAACTTTGGTAAAATCAAACCCGCCAACCAAAAATTCCACTTGCTTCAACTGTCCGAACACCAGCTCGCTCATTTGATCGCAGAAAGTAGGATCGTCTGCCGACACCCCATTTTTTTGCAATGTGTCCTGCAACGACGACAACCAACGCGCCAAAATTCGCGGCAGTGCGCCGCCGTCCGGCGCAGATTTGGACGCCAGATTCTTCATCAATTCCCGATAGGTTGCCACGCCGCTTCCGTTGCTGCCGTAAAGACGACGCTCGGGAGACAAATCTGCGTCCGCCGTAATAAAATCACGTTCCAGCGCGTAGCCGCGAATGAGTTGCATCAGAAAACTTTTTCCGCTTCCGTAACGTCCGATCAAAAAGCGCATGCCGCCACCGCCGTCGCTCACCGATTCCAAATCGGTCAGCAGTGCGTTTACCTCATCGTGTCTGCCGATGGCGATATACGGCGCGCCGGAGCGAG
>CAZDOX010000035.1:0-8761 GCA_964507155.1 uncultured Lachnospiraceae bacterium | reverse complement strand
GGGAAAACTTCTTTTAAGAAGTTTTCCCCCCGCGTTCCTCGCGAGGGCAGAACCATTTCTGACGCCGAAATTTTCGCCTCACGCGCGACTACCGAGTTTTTGCTCAATCACGTTGCCGACGCCGTCCAAAGCGGATTTTTCATCCGTTCCGTCCGCGGTCAGCAAAACGCGATCCCCTTGCGTAATTTCCAATCCGAGCAGAGCGAACAATCCCTTGGCGGAGGCGGTTTTTCCGCTTTTTTCCGCAATCAGCGTGATCTTACTCTCGTAGCGTTGCGCTTCTTTTACCAGCAACCCGGCCGGTCGCGCGTGAAGTCCCGCCGAATCGTCAATGATATACCGTCTGGTTAACATAGAAATTCTTCCTTTCCCCAATGATTATGGCAGTTTGGCAATCTGTTCCCGCAATGCGAGAATTTGCGACGGTGCGACCGACAGCTCGTCCACCCCCATACGCAAAAAAGTTTCGGTCAACTCCAGATCCGCGCCAAGTTCTCCGCAGATGCCAACCCAAATTCCGGCAGCTTTGGCATGTTCGACCGTCATGCGAATCAGAGCGAGGATCGCCGGGTGGTGCGGTCGGTAAAACGGCCTGAGCGCCTCGTTTTGTCGGTCCATGGCTAATGTGTATTGGGTTAAATCGTTGGTTCCGATGCTGAAAAAGTCCACCAGCGGCGCCAGACGATCGGAAATCAGCGCGGCAGCCGGCGTTTCGATCATAATTCCCAATTCTACCGCGGCGGCATCTTTTTGCTCGCTGCGCGCCACGTCCCAGAGCGCCAATATTTCGCGCAGCTCTTGCTCGTCGGTGATCAGAGGAAACATAACCGACAAATTGCCATGTTTGGCGGCGCGCAACAGCGCCCGCGCTTGCGTCAAAAACAATGTCGGATGCAGCAGGGAGTGTCGCACGGCGCGGCAGCCGAGCGCAGGATTTTCTTCCCGCGGCGACAAGGAAAGAGCGGCGACCTGCTTATCCGCCCCGATATCCAACGTCCGCACAATGACGCGCCGTCCTTGCATGTTCTCTAAAATATCGCGATAGATCCGATATTGCTCCTCCTCGTCCGGCGGCGTTTGGCGATCCAAGTACAAAAATTCACTGCGAAATAGTCCGATTCCCTCCGCATCGGACGCCAGCACGTCAGCCACATCCCTCGGCAAGGCTGCGTTGGCATACAACCGAATTTCCCGCCCGCTCGCACTGACCGTCTTTTTCCCGCGATATTGTTCTCGGGCGGCGCGACGTGCCCCCTCCGCCATCTCGCGCTGTTCCAAGTGAGCCAGAGTAGCATCATCCGGCTCTACGTAAAGCGTGCCTTTGTCGGCGTCCAGCGCAAGTTTATCGCCGTCGCGCAATGCCGCTATAGCCTCGTCGCCCACGCCGACCAGCGCAGGCAATCCGAGTGAGCGCGCCAAAACAGCCGTATGCGAGGTAGCCGACCCGCGTGCCGTGACAAATCCTCGCACCATGGTGCGATCCAGCCGTACGGTTTGCGCGGGAGAAAGATCGTCGGCGCAAACAATGCACGGCGTGCCCGGCAAAGAAAAATCACGATCGTCGTCCGGCGCCGATCCGTCCGCGGTGCGGCAAACGGCGATCATGCGCTCGCTGATCTGTCGAACGTCGGCGGCGCATTCCCGCAGATAGGGGTCCTGCATCGCGTCGAATTTGGCGATCAGTTGCTCGGCTGCGGCGGCGATGGCAGCGTCGGCAGTCAAATGATCTTCCCGAATCCCGCGAAGCGCGAGGGCGGTCCATTCTTCATCTTCGACCATCATCGCCTGAATGTCAAAAACCGCGGCGTCATCCTCGGCAATATTCGCGCGCATTTCCTTAAGGCATGCAAGCAATTCATCGCGCACGGTTCGTTGCGCCATAAGAAAGCGCTGTTCCTCTTCATCGTCGGATAATCTTGCCCGCGGGATGTCAATCTTGCGCGAGGGTGTTCGCCACACGACCGCCGTACCGACGCACACGCCGCCAAAAACGCCTTGACCCGCATATTTTCTCATCATAAATCATCATTCCTTTCCTATTCGGATCTTGATTTGCAAGCGGGAATCGGGGAACACGTTCTTTCGCATGGGACGGCAAGGGATCGGGAACGATGTTTCCGATATTCTTTTTGTAGTTTTGCCTGCCTGCCGTGTCTTTATGCAGCGATCGGCGCGAAGACCGAATTTTGTTTTTCCGCCGCTTCTTCACAAAATATTCATATATCTATGATATACTGATAGAAAACCGACTTTGGAAAGATGCAATGACGGGAAGAAAAACTGTTTCACGCGTAGCAATTTTGTGTCGCCGCATGGCGGCGGAATGGAGATTTCTATGAAAAACGAGCCACTGGCAGATCTCATGCGACCTCAAAATTTTGATGAGATGGTCGGGCAAGCGCACTTGTTCGGCGAGCACGGCGTCATCCGCCGCATGATGGCAAGCGGACGAGTCACCAATATGATTTTCTACGGGCCGCCCGGAATCGGAAAAACCACCGCCGCTGCCCTGATCGCCCGTCAATCCGGCATGACGCTGCGCCGTCTGAACGCCACAACCGCCTCCACGGCAGATGTGAAGTCCATTTTAAATGAAACGCAAAACGTGTTCGGTATGGCGGGAATTTTGCTGTATTTGGATGAAATTCAGTACTTCACCCGCAAGCAGCAGCAAACGTTGTTGGAATATATGGAGGACGGCCGTATTACGTTGATCGCGTCCACAACCGAAAATCCTCATTTTTATATTTATCCCGCCATTCTCTCTCGTGCTTCCTTGTTTGAATTCAAGCCGGTTTCCCCCGGTGAAGTTGCCAAGGCGCTGCGCCGCGCGCTGGACTTGCTGAATCGACAGCATCAAACGGAAAAGATGGCGGAAAATACCCTTTTGGAATCCATCGCCAAGGCGACCGGCGGCGACGTGCGGCGCGCCATCGGATTGTTGGAAAATGTTTATTTTGCCGCCGACGATGTTCTGAATGACGACTTGGTTTCCAAGTACGCGCCCGCCGTCGGACATTTTGACGATGACACGCACTACGATTTGCTCTCTTGCTTGCAAAAATCCATTCGCGGCTCCGACCCGGACGCCACGGCGTTTTACGTTGCACGCTTGGTCGATGCCGGTGAGTTGCTGTCGCTTTGCCGCCGTCTTCAAGTGATCGCGTCGGAAGACATCGGATTGGCCTACCCGCAAGCGGCGGCAATCGTCCGTGCTTGCTGCGAATCGGCAAAGGAATTGGGACTCCCCGAGGGAAGAATCCCGCTGATCCACGCGGCGCTTCTGCTGGCAACCGCGCCGAAATCCAACAGTGCTTATCTGGCGCTCGCGGCAGCCGCCGAAGATCTTGCCGCCGGCAAGGGGAGAACCGTTCCCCCGCATCTGCAAAGTCCGCTGTTCCCGGGATATCGCTATCCGCACGACTATCCCAATCATTATGTTGCGCAACAGTATTTGCCCGATGACCTGCGCGGAGCCACTTACTATACGCCCGCCCCCAACAAGCAAGAACAAGCTGCCGCAGCCTATTGGCAGAACATCAAGCACGGGGGCGGGGCCGATAAAAAATAGGGAGCATGATAGTTGGTGTTTAAACGTCTATATTGCAAGAAACGCGGGGAAAAACTTCTTAAAAGAAGTTTTTCCCCACACCCCTTTTCAAGAACTTTTTGAAAATAGGATGGCAGCTGTTCCGTAGGCAGCGCGAAAAATTTCAGCCACCCTGCCGTCAACCACCGTGGGGTCGTCAGGGGAGCGTGCTCCCCTGACAAATTTAACTAACGATACCCCCTCGCCCTTTGGGAGAGGGGGCAGGGGGTGAGGGCGGCACGTCGCCTACTACCGGCTACCGCCTCCTTGGCTGGGCGGCTACGGTTTTGTATCGTGCAGTTCCTCGCCACACTGCCGGCTGCCACCCATGGCAATATAGTTGGAAATTCTTGAAGTGGGGTGCGCCGTTCTCTTGCGGGCGCGTCACAAACGCCGCAGGCAAACGACACCCAGATCATGGTAAAGCAAATGCTGTCGATCGGATTTGCTCAAACACCTTTTTATGAAGGCCAAAAAATAGGGGGGAGGAACTTCTGTTAAAGGGTTCCTCCCCGTCAAAATATATTATGATTTACCAATCGATTTGCACCGTCGCGCCGTCCGGTGTGGAAGCAAATTGAATCAAGGCGGTATTTCCCAGTGCCTCGACTTCGATGCTGGAAGAAATTCGCTCCCCGCTCACGGTAACGGAAAGAGACGGGAATGCACCGGCAGGAACGGCAATTCGAATCATGCTGTTCATCTCCGACGGACCGACCAGACGGAACGTCAACCCGTCTTCGCTCGCTTGATAGTCCTCAATTCGACCGGACGCGGCAAGAATGTCGCCGGGATCCGCTGTCGTCACGTCGTACCACAGCGCAACATCCCCCGGATTCATCACGGGGTTTTTCACCACTTGCAGGTCGTTGTCGAACAGCTCGACAAACGTACCCTTGACCGTGATCGGCTCGTCGCTGCAGCTCTCGTCCAGGACCGCGGACACCACATACGGACCGCGCCGCATCAGCAACGCATTTCCTTGTGTAAACTTCTCGTCGGCCGCTTCCATCATAGCGCCAAACGCCGCAAGGTACGCGTCGCACCGGGCGCTGTCTTTGGCAATGTTTGCCGGATGAACGCGATGCACGCAAACTTGACCGCGACCGACGGGATACACACCGCTCTCGGGCGTGCGCCCCAGACCCAAGCATTCATACAGATGTTCCGTCGGCGTGCGATAATCGGCACCCGACCGGTTCCACCAAGCGCGAATGGCATGGAAGCTGTCCGTCTCGTCTCCGACCACCATCAGCCGACCGCCCTCGCTCACCCACGCGGCGATCGCATTGTGCAGATCGGGCGAATCCGGCTTCATCAATTCATACGACAGCACCAAAGTGCGATAATGGTTCAAATATCCGGCATAACGGCGCACATTGTCCAGCTGCACCGGACGGACAAACAATCCGGATTTGATCAGCGGCAACGCCATTCCGTAAAACGGACTCCAGAGCACCGACTCGGACGCCTCGCGTGCGGGATCACCCTCGGGATATACCCGCTGATACATGGCAGAATCGGCAAGCATCACGCCGACTTCTTTGGTATCCGTGATCCACGACGCCTCTTGCCCCTGCATGTCGCGCAGCGTGTGCATCACGGTCAGCAGATTGGTCTTGTATGTAGGCGGGATCCATTCATCGGTTTTTCCGTCCTCGCTTTTGTGCGAACCGAGCATGACGCGAGAGGGCCACGGAGCCACCTCGTACGTGCCGATTTCCGGCTGGAACAAGGACGCTATCACCGTGCGATAATAATTGTACCGATAATCCCGCCAAGTGTGGCGCGGATCGTCTTCGACCGGGTCGTGCAAATACCACATTTTTCTGCCGGTTCCCCGCACCAGTTCCTGCATAATTCCGTACTCGCAAAGCGCGGTTTCCATGGTGCGTTCCCGCACCAACCCACGATAGCAGTTTGCCGTGCGAGACGTTCCCGTCCAAATTTGCGCGATATATCCGTCAATGGTGGGCAGGTCAACCAGCGCCGATTCCGGAGAAACGATTTTCCACTGCGAATAGTTGACCAACGAATGGGTGGGCACGTAAAAGCGCAACAACCGCCCATAACGCGACATGGCATACTCTTTCAGCTCGGCGCAAAGCCGATCCAACGTACGGGTGTACAGATACCTCTTCAGCTGGGAAGCACGATACTGCGCCTCGGCGGAAGAATCGGGTCGCTGCCACGGCTCTTTGTAATAGATTTGCCACTCGCGCCGAAACGCTTCCGAATACCCGGCGCCGACCCAAAACTCCGGCTCCTCCAGATGGATGGCTTCCACGCCGGCGTCCACCGCTTTTTTCAGATTTTGCGCCAAATAGGAAGCAAACGAAACGGACGGAACCATGTACGGCACATCTTTGCCGTGATTAATTTCTTTTCCGCCGCGATCCACCTGACCCTCGTCGTGGTGATCGACGCCGTCGAATTTTCCGTACAAATAGTCTTGATAGCCGCCCCAAGAAACGCCGGTCATCAGATGAACGATATACCCGTGCTCCTTAAAATGTTTGATGCGATTTTCCAAATCGTGAAAGCCGTAGACCATGACAAAATCACACTGAACGTCAAATTCCGGACGATAATCCTGCGACTCTTGGACGCCGGTACGTTCCTCGGTTCTGTCGTAATGAACATATTTTTGCATGGAAACCCTCCTTTTGACCAGCCGCAGCTTGTCAAATCAGCAAATATCCCGCCGCACTTTCGGCATGATGTTGCCTTATTTTACCATACTTTTTGCCGGAAAACAATCCAATCCGATCACTTTTTGAAATTTCAGCGCATTGCACAAAAATCGCTTCTTGTTTTTGTGCAAGATTCACAAACAAAGTTGGCGACACCTATGTCAAATCGATGTTCCAACGAGGGTGCTCACCCTCTCAAGACTCCGCTGCGATGGCGTCTTTGAGCTGCTGTTTTCTCTCTCGCAGCGCCGCTTCCACCGACCGAATATCGTCCGCGTGCGCCGCCTCAAATTCGTCAAAGAAGCGATCTTTGGCCAGATTCAAGTTTGCCTCGATTTCCGCCGCTTTTTCCGTCAGCTTTGCTTCAATATTTTCGTCAAACATCGTGTCTTCCAAGGATTTGAATGCTTCCTCCGCTTGACGCAGTTTGGCGATCAGCGCTTCCATGGCAGCGTTTGCTTGATTGCCCAATTCTTCATAGGCGGCAAGCGCTTGATTGTACGTTTCCTCACTCATTTGGAGCGTGAGAGTCGCGGACGCATACGTTTCGCTGTTCACCGACAAAGACGCGGTATAATTGCGCTGTTTCAACAACTCGGTTTTTGCCTCCCGCAGTTTGGTCAGCGACTCTTGATACTCCGATTCGGGCGAGACCAGCAGATCGTAGCGCAACTGATCCAGCTCGGTGATCGCCGTGCTGTACACGGTCAGCGCCGCTTGATATGCTGTATACGTCAAGGTATACAAACCGCCCAGCGATTCGATCACTTTCGCGGTTTCTTCCCGTTCGGCAAAAGAAATCTCGTACTCCTTGGCATAATAATACGCCTCTCTCATTTCTTCGGTCAAAAGCAGCGCCGTTTCCACCCGTCCTTGCGCGATCACTTTGCACAGTTTCTCGTCATCCATGCTCGTCAGTTCTTCGTCGGTATACAGCGACGTCGAAGCCGCCAGAGCGCGCAACATCTCCGTATTGAGCGCTTCGGCTTGTTCAACCGCGCCGGAAATGTCCAGTTTCTTCATGACGTCGGACGCCTTTTTTTCCACCTTGTTCCTCAGTTCCTTGGCGTACTGCGTGTCCCCGGAGACCGAAATTTTCACCGTATTTTCCGAGACTTCCACTTGTCCTTGCACCAAATATCCGGTTTCCGCGGCAACAGACACCATCAGTTCCACCGCTTCTTCCGGCGTTTTTCCGACAAACGCCTCGCCCACAAGCAAAATACTGCCGTCGTCGTTGAGCGCGGTCGCGGAAATGACCTTGTTTTCGTCGTCAATCATAAATTCCACGCTTGGGTTGATGTCAACCGTCATTCTCGTCACGCTGCCCTCGGCAGGCTTGGCGCTGCTTTGGCACGAAACCAACACAAGCGGCGAAAGTGCCAGAAGAGCTGCCAGCAACACGCTTAACATTTTTCTTTTCATCATGCTTCATCCTTTCCGCGGTGAAAAATTTTCGTTTTTTCGTTTTTTCGTTTTTCTCTTTTTCCCTTTTACCATTTTCACTCGGGTGTTTCCGTTTTTCGTACATTGTATTTCATTCACCGCAACAGTATTATATCAAAATGACGCGGCGTTTTGTATAGGCAAAAAACGAGCAATGATAAAAAATTGATCATTGTACAGTTTTGGATAAAATTACACCGCGTTGCGAAGAGAAACTTCCAGCGTTCCTTTAATGGTGTGATAAAATCGTCCGACGCAGGCTTGCGGATCCTCTTTCATTCCGGAAGAAATCCAATTCAACAGCAAGCCGACCATGCAATAGCCATAGATGTCGCAAATCATGTCTCGCTTTTTTTCATTCAGAGAAAGCGATAGCCGCTCCGCTTCCTTATCGATCACTTTCGCGATGTACGAATGAGCCAGGGCGGTCAGATACACCTCGATTTTTCGCCAATCCACCGAGCTGCATATTTTGGCAAAAAAAGCTTTTTCTTTCAAAACGGCGTCAAAGACCGCCGTATAATCTTGCCGCCACGTTTCGTAGGTAAACGCCTGACTGATCGACGCGCGCATTTTTTCTTCGATCACGTAGTTGAGCATATCGTAAATGTCCTTAAAATGGTAATAAAAGGTCATGCGCGTCACGCCGCAATCGGAAGTAATATCCCGAATGGTGATTTTGTCAAACGGTTTTTCTTTGAGTAATTTCATAAAAGAAGCAATCAGTGCTTTCTTGGTCAACAGTGACATAAAACCTCCTTTGAGTAGCTACTCTCTCCGACACTCTCGCTGCCGTAAAGTAAACTGTTGTTTTGCATGTTCAAGTCTCCTCCCTTTGGCGCCTTTCACAGAAACAATTCTTTCGTTTGTATCTATCTTTTTCCCCTCACCCCCTGCCCCACCTCCTTGGCTGAGCGGTAGCCGGTGGAACAGCGGACATGTTTTGCGCTGCCCACGAAACAGCTGCCATCCTATTTTTAAAAAATTCTTGAAAAGGGGTGCGGGGAAAAACTTCTTTTAAGAAGTTTTTCTC
>CAZDOX010000034.1:0-8873 GCA_964507155.1 uncultured Lachnospiraceae bacterium | reverse complement strand
AACTCCTGCCGCATTTGCTCGGTAGGCAACTGTCCGCCCATGCTGCGCAATGCCTGCGCGTATTCGTTTTCCGCTTGTTCTGCCAATGCTATCCAATGCTGCCAAGTCTGCCTTTGAGCTTGCCGCTCGCGAAATCGATGGATTTCTTGTTCTTTTTCGTGCAGCGCTTGCGCTTCGGTGTGAAGATTGACTCTCTGTTCTTCCAATTCGCGCAGCTGCTTTTCGCACCAGGCGGCCCTTTCCGCGTGGGTTTGACATGCGTCTCGCTTGTCCTGCAAGCGCGCTTCCCTTTCTTCATCGTCGGCGATGGCGCCGCGGCGACCGTTATTCAGTGCATAGTATTTTCGTTGATTTTCCAACAGTTCCATGGCATGGTCAAAGCTGACCAAATCGTCACTGACGTCCAACAGACGGTTCAATTTGGCATGAATACTTAAATTTCCGTCGCTTTCATCGGTTTCACGCTGCGATATATAGGTGGATCGCTCATACGCCGCCGCGTCGATACCAAACCACATCTCGCCCGGTGCTTGTCCTGCCTCCGACAGCGGTGCGCCCGTCATTAAATCCGTCAGCGTCAAAGTGTCTTCCGATTCCTTAGCGCCAAAGGTTCGTTCAATCCGCAGCTGTCGATCACCGATGGCAACATCCATCAATCCGCCGTATACGCCGCCTTGCCACGGCGTATATCTCTTGCGTTCATTTTCGATTAAGGAGCGACGCGTGGACGCCGGCAAGCCGTACAGCATTGCTTTGATAAATACAGCCAAGCTGCTTTTTCCCCATCCGTTTGGGCGAAGCAGCGTCGTTATCCCATCGGACAGTTGCAGGGAGAATTGATGCAATCCACCAAAATTTTCCACATACAACGATAATATTTTCATGGGTACAATCAATCTTAGCTTTCGCGAAGCTTCCTTTCTGCAAGTTTTATATTTTTTGAGACGATCCAAACACTTTTATTGATTCGTCTATCCATCTGTCCGTCAAAGTTCCGATTCCTCTCCTCGCAAGGCGCGCAATCCGCATACAATGATACGGTCGCGCTCCTGCGGCGACAGTTTAGCTGCCATAACGGTACGAATAAATTCCCCTTTCAGTGAAATATCGTACCGGTACGAGTCGATTTGCAGCGCCAGCGTGGTATGATTTTCTATGCGGCACACAAAAAAGCGTTCCTGCAGCAAAGTTTGCAACATGCCCTCGTCCACACTGACCTCGGGGGATATTTCCCCGACCAACGTGACGGACACCATGTCGCTTGCAGGAATATCTGCCGTGCGCTCTTGAATCATGGCGACCATTTCATGCATGCCGGCGCAAGTGTCGATATTAACCGAAATTTGATGTAAAGTTCGCGTGGCAATCGGCAAAAAACTTGTCGTGAGTGCACGGGTTTGATTTGGATGTACCTCCAGCATAACCACGCCCTTTTCACCACATTCGTCAAAACCGCGCCCCTCGGGACATCCGCAGTAACACCAAATGCCATCTGCCCCCAGGCGGTCTTCACGATAGGAATGTTCGTGCCCGAGCGCCAAATAAGAAATCCCCCGTTCTTCCAAGCGAGGCAAGGAAATCATATCGTTGGCAACGGATGCCGTATGTGAAACTTCTCCGTGCAACATAACGATATGGAATCCGTCGATTTTCGGAACGGTTTTGTATCGCGAACGATTCGTTAAGTTCGATAATCCACTGACGGTCACAGTTTCATCGCCCTCGTTAATGACAAAAGATTTCCAATCGTTTCCGCTTAAGTCCGTCCAGTTTTTCGGTGGACCATTGTCGTCAAACAGCGGAGAAACGTCGCGGTCATGGTTTCCGCTGACGTATATAAACTGCAGATCGTTGTTTTGCCGGACTAAATCCCCGACATATCGGCGTGTGGTTTGTGTCACACGAGATGTGTCAAACAGATCACCGGCAATTAAGATCGCGCATGCCTGCACCTCGCGTGCCATTTGTATGATTTTTCCCAAAGTTGCCAACAATTCTTCCCGTCGTTCCTTGGCACGTTTTATGTCCAAGTGAGTCGTCAGTGCGGCGCCCAAGTGCAAATCGGCACAGTGAATCAAGCGCATGATTTATTTTGGCACCTCCTCGCCGTGCAGCCGAGCAATTTCTTCGCCCAAAGCGTCGGATAGCGCCACAAATTGAGCAATATCCAATCGTTCGCCGCGTATATCCGGACGATGACCGCAGCGTTGCACAATTTCCGTCAATGTTTCCTTAGACAATTCGCCATATCCGGTACAAAGCGAATTGGGGAGCGTTTTGCGCCGCTGTTCAAATGCCGCGCGAATGGTGCGAAACAGCATAGCTTCATCGCGAGGAACATACGGCTTTTGCCGATACAACCGAATCCGAACCACGGCTGAATCCACTTTCGGCGCGGGGATGAAACAACCGGCAGGCACGGAAAAAAGTTGTTCCGCCTCGCCATAATACGCCAGAACCGCCGTAATCGCCCCATAATTCTTACTACCGGCATGCGCGCACAAACGATCTGCCACTTCCTTTTGCACCATAACCGTAATATAGTCGAACGGACAACCGGATTCCAATAATTTCATCAATATCGGAGTGGTAATGTAATACGGCAAATTGGCGCACACCGACACATTTCCCTCACGAAATGCATCGGACAAGAGAACTTGCAAATCCGTTTTCATGACGTCCTCATTGATGACCGAAAAATTCGGATAAGAACCCATGGTAAACTTCAATACCGGAATTAAGGAAGAATCGATCTCCAAAGCGACCACACGGCGGTATCGTTTGGACAGTTCGCACGACAGCGTGCCAATCCCCGGACCGATTTCCAGAACGGTTCTGTTTTCGTTGCCGCCATCCGCATTTACATTCACGTTCGTATTTTCATTGCCGCAGCAAAGTTCCGCTATCTGTTCCACCACAGCTTGTTCGGTGAGAAAATTTTGCCCGAACTCCTTTTTAAAGTTCAGATGGAATACGTTCATTAATTGTCGGATTTCCCGAATATCACAAAGATTCATATGTCCTCCGTCGTCGCGTGACCCATTCTCCGCATTACATTTTTTCACTACCATAAGTATAGCACAAAATGTCAAAAAAATCAAGGGTGGAACAAAGTTCTTTTCTTATGGCAATGTACGAAGAAAAAGCAAGGGGAAACCTCGGTACGGTTTCCCCTCTTTTGATTAAGTTTTGATCGAATGGATTCAAGCGAGGCTATTCTCTGTTTTCGTTTTATTCCGCTGCGGTGTCGGAGCTAATATCAACCAAACGCATCGTGCACACCGGGATATCAAGTTCACTATGAGTCCGTATACCGCTATCGCGTTGGTAGGTAATAACGCAATTATCGCCGGCACGATAAAAGAGCATACGGAGTTCTCTCGCAAACAAGAAGCCGTCTCCTCCTGCTGTTAGATTATAAGATTTTTCGATATTTGCCATTCTGGCGTCGGCTTCTTCAACTGTATCATAATAGTCAAACCAAATGTGGATGAAATCATAGTTGTCACCATATTCATAAGTGAAAATAATAGTATCGGGTTCTTGTTCGACCGAATATAATCTTAGATTTGGGAGATATGTCTCATTTCCTACGGGTTCGAGAATATAAATCGAATCTCTTGAAAAAACCGTACCTTCGTTAAGAAGTGACAAGGTTTCCTCAGCCGAACCACCAAAAAAGAAGTGATCGGCAGAGGGATTACGGTTAAACTCAATTAATTCATCCATGGAATAAAGTACCGCACGAGGTGTCATTATAATTAAATAATCATCCTCTTTGTCGGATTTGTCGGATTGCGATGTATCATCCAAAAATTGGTCCGGCGTACCATGACCGGCATCCGATTTGTTCGTAAGATCCGAATCATTGGTTTCTTGACCCTCTTGATTGGTATCATTTTGGTCATCAATTTGATCATCGACATTTTTATCGACATTTTTATCGTCCGCCGACTCATCGGGAAGATGGGACTGACACGACGTCAACGCAGTAACCGTAAGCAGGCAGATGCACAAACAGATAGCAAAAAAATCTTATGTGTTTCATGTTAAACTCCATTCTGCCGTCATAGCGGCGTAAATATTTTTTGTGAAAAAGAAAAACAGTTTTTTGTTTGGAAGAAAACAAAACAGCGCACAGCATTCTCTTGCCATGCGCCGCGAAATCCTGCTTCGTCGGACGTGGCAGAAAATCTTTACAAAGTTAGTATATCATAATTTGATTGATTTGTCAATACTTTTTATGAATTATTATATAAAAAATCTCCGGTTTAAAACGGTAGGTTCGGTGCGCTATTGATACGGCAGTGCACCAATAAACGTGTGCATTTGGCATTTGTCCACAGATTTTTGATAAATACTTGAAAATTCGGAAAGAATGTGATATAATAAGGTGATATAGCGTAGCAGGAAAATACATGTGGAATCATTTTGGGAAACGGAGGCGTCGATCATGGCAACACACGTGGCACAAACAGCGCAAACAGCGCAACCATTGCAAACGGTGCAAACAGCGCAGAGCAAGAAAATTCGCATCGGTCTTGTCGGGTTCGGCAATATGGGGCAGACGCATGCCTATGCCATCCACAATTTACCGTATTATTATCGCCCGTTGCCTTTCCAAGCGGCGGTGTGCGGGCTATGTACCACCTCGTATGAGCGCTCCCAAGCTTATGCTGTGCAATACGGATTGGGACGTGCCTACGCCACCTTGGATGAAATGATCGCCGACCCGTCCATCGATGTGATTGACTTGTGCACTCCAAACGATTTGCATGCCAAGGCCATCCTTGACGCGCTGCGCGCGGGGAAACATGTCCTTTGCGAAAAGCCACTGTGCGTCACCGCAGAACAGGCGCGGCAGATCTGCGCGGCGGAGCAGGACAGTAACCTTACCTGCGGTATGGTATTCAATAATCGTTTTATGGCGCCGATTCTTCGCGCCAAAGCATTGATCGACGAGGGGCGGTTGGGACGAATCCTTTCTTTTCACTGTTCTTATGAGCATAATTCCTCTACGTTTGCCGATCGTGAGCCGGGTTGGAAACAAAGTGCTGTGCACGGTGGTGGCGTACTCAACGATCTCGGTTCGCATGCGGTTGATTTGATCTATTTTCTCTGCGGAAAATTCGAACAAGTGCAAGGACTTTCTCAAATCGGATTGCCGCAGCACGGCAAAAGCTGGAAAACCGATGCCGAAGAAGCGTTTTATATGAATGTCCGTCTGGTTAACGGAGCGTGCGGTACCATTGTTGCCAACAAACTGGCCACCGGTGCCAACGACGACCTTTCACTTTCCATATTCGGCGAAATAGGAAGTATCAAATATTCCCTGACCGAGCCGGAATGGCTCTATTTCTACGACAGAACCCGTCCGTCTTCCCCGCTTGGCGGTGAAAGCGGATACACCCGCATTGAATGTGGCGGTCGTTATCCCGCGCCGGGCGGCTCTTTCCCATCCCCCAAGGCAACCGTTGGCTGGCTGCGCTGTCATGTGGAATCTTATTTTCAATTTTTGCGTGCCGTCTCTCTTGGTACCGCCTTTTCTCCCTCGCTCTCGGACGGCGCTTATGTGCAGTTGGTGTTAGAGCGTGCCGGATTGTCCGCCTCTCTCGGGCAGGCTTTGGAGGTGGGAAATTTATGAACGACCATACCGATCTCGCCGTCATCGGATTGACCGGCCCGAGCGGTGCCGGAAAGAGTACGGTTGCCGCCCTGTTCGCCGCGTCAAAGATTCCCGTTATCGATGCCGACGCCGAATATCACCGGCTGCTGCTTCCCCCCTCGCCCTGTTTGGATGATTTGGTTCGTGTATTTTCGCCTGCGATTTTGACCGAGCAGCGCACGCTGAACCGCGCCGCGCTCTCTGCCCTTGTCTTTGAAGACAGCGCACGCGGCAAAGCGCGGCTGAAACAACTCAATGAAATTACCCATTTTTACATTAAGCAACGAATTAACGCGCTGATTGCTTCCCACCGTGACAAAGCTGCGGCTCTTGTGATTGATGCGCCGCTGTTGATTGAAGCGGACATGTGCGCAGCGTGTGATTTAACCGTTTGTGTTCTGGCGCCTACCGAGCTGCGCGTCAAGCGGCTTGTGGCTCGCGATCGGCGCGCGGAGAGCGAAATTCGCGCTCGCGTTCACGCACAGCCAAGCGACTCTTTTTATCGCGAGCACACCGACCTTGTCATTTGGAATGACGCTCAAACCGAGACGGAACAATTGCAGGCCGCCGTTGACGGCTGCTTACGTCGCGTGGGGGTGCTTTTATGAATCGACATGCTACCGCCGCGCAAAGTGAAAAACGGCAACGTCGTTTTTTGGTGATTTTGCTGATCATCTTATCCCTGATCGTCGTTGCGATCTGCTTTTTGTACGCCGAACGGCAAGAATATCCGAAGCGGTACGGGACCTACGTGGAACGATATGCCGAGCAATATGATTTTCCCCCGCATTTGATATACGCCCTCATTCATACCGAAAGCGGGTTTGACAGCGATGCCGAATCGGTGGCGGGCGCGGTCGGTTTAATGCAGCTGACGCCGAGCACGTTTCGTTGGCTTTCCGACAGTCTGCTCAAGGAAAAATTGGACGACGGTATGATTTTGGATCCGGAAACCAACATTCGCTATGGATGCTACTATTTGAGTTATTTATATCGACGCTATCAAGACGTGGCGACCGCCCTTGCCGCTTACAATGCCGGCCCCGGCAGAGTGGACGCTTGGCTGGATGACCCCGCATTGATCGACGACAGCGGGGCGCTGATCCCGGAATGTATTCCGTTTACCGAAACGCGGCGTTACGTGACTGCTGTACTGAATACCGCGCAAATTTATGATCGCTTGTATCCGAATTCAACGAAAAGCGCATCATCTTTATCATGAGATCAAACAAAAACAAAATGTTTAATCAATAAAAAACAAAGGAGAGTTTATCATGTCAGAAGAAAAAAGCAAATTATCCGATACCTTGCTGTATCAAAAGAAATCGTTTTACGAAGTATTCAAGCCGGGCGCTCCCGAACGGGAAGCCGTGCAAGAATATGCGAAAGGGTATGTGTCTTATCTGGACGCGTCCAAAACAGAGCGCGACGCTGTACTGACCTCCATTGCCCTTTGCGAGGCGAACGGATACAAAGCATGGAACTTGGGCGAGCCGATTGCCCCCGGTGACCGTCTCTACTACAATAACCGCGGGAAGAATCTGTTCGTTTTCTCGGTTGGAAGTGAGCCGATTAACAACGGTATTCGCCTGATCGCGTCTCACATCGACGCGCCGCGATTGGATCTCAAACCTTGCCCGGTTTACGAGGACCATGGCATGGGATTTTTAAAAACGCATTATTACGGCGGTATTCGTAAATATCAATGGGTCACCATTCCGCTGGCTTTGCACGGCGTCGTGGTGAAAAATGACGGAACCGTTGTTTCGGTGTCGGTCGGCGAACAAGAATCCGATCCGATATTCTATATCAACGATCTGCTGCCGCACCTGGGCAGAGCCGATGAGGCTAAACCCCTCGGCAGTGCAATTCCCGGTGAGAAACTCAATGTTTTGGTCGGAAGCATGCCTTTATACGAAGACGGCGAGGATAAACCTGCTGCCGACGGGGTGAAACTCAATATTCTCAACATGCTGTATGAGCGCTACGGAATCACCGAAGAAGACTTTATTTCTGCCGAGCTCTCGATTGTTCCCGCGCTGAAAGCAAGAGACGTCGGATTTGATCGTTCCATGATCGGTGCGTACGGTCACGACGACCGCGTTTGCTCCTACCCTGCTCTGACCGCTATGTTCGAAAGCAATGACTCGATTCACACTCGCATGGCAATTCTTGCCGACAAGGAAGAGATCGGCAGCGAGGGCGTTACCGGTATGCAATGTGAATTGATTTTGGATTTGATCGACGCGCTTGCAGCCGCACTCGGCGGCTCCTCTGCCGTGGTTCGCGCCAATTCCAAATGCTTGTCTGCCGATGTCACCGCTAACTATGAACCGAACTTTCCGGACGTTTTTGAAATTCGCAACGCTGCCATTATCAATTGCGGCGTATCGCTGGCAAAATACACCGGAGCCGGCGGAAAAAGCGCCACCAATGACGCCCCCGCCGAATTTGTCGGTTGGATTCGTTCCGTTCTCAATCGCGCCGGTGTCGTTTGGCAAATGGCGGAACTGGGTCGCGTAGACGCAGGCGGCGGCGGAACTGTGGCAAAATATTTGTCCAAACATAACATCGATACCATCGATATCGGCGTCGGCGTCACGGCTATGCATGCCCCCTATGAGGTCATTGCCAAAGCCGATCTGTACGAAGCGCATCGTGCTTTTTGCGCTTTCTATCTCGCCTAAAGTCTCGCTCGCCGGGACACGGAAAGGAGGGGCATCCCTTTGGAAGAAAAATTAGCTGCGCTGGATGAAAAATATCGAAGTCTGGAAGCCTCATTCCAAGATCCCTCTCTTTTAAGCGACCCGGGCGAATATGCGCGAAAGATGAAAGAGTACCGCACGCTGGAACCTCTGATTGCCAAATATCGGGAGCTTTGCCAAGTCCGATTGGAATTGGAGCAAACCAAAGAGGTCTATCGTCTGAGCGATAATGATCCGGAGCTGCGTGAACTCGCGTCAGCCGAATATCGTCAATTGCAAAATCAAGAAGAACAATTGCAAAAAGAACTGACCATCCTCCTGCTTCCCCGCGATCCAAACGACGATAAAAACGTCATGGTGGAAATTCGCGCGGGAACCGGGGGGGAGGAGGCTGCATTATTTGCCGCCGTCCTATATCGCATGTACGTCATGTACGCGGCTACGGTTGGCTACTGCACCAGCGTATTGAGCGCAAACGAAACCCAACTGGGCGGGTACAAAGA
>CAZDOX010000033.1:0-8987 GCA_964507155.1 uncultured Lachnospiraceae bacterium | reverse complement strand
CTATGTATTACAGCGTGATCAAACCGACAGATATTGCGAACGGAGTCGGTGTTCGCGTGACGCTGTTCGTTTCCGGATGTTCACACCATTGCAAAGGGTGCTTTCAACCCGAGACATGGTCTCCGACGTACGGACAGCCGTTTACCGAACAAACGGAAGATGAAATTATGCGCTACCTTGGCGCAGACTATATTCGCGGTTTGACTTTGCTCGGCGGGGAACCGATGGAGGTGGAGAATCAGCGGGCGCTGCTCCCCCTGGTGTTGCGCGTTCGTGAGCAACTTCCGCAAAAAGACATTTGGTGTTACAGCGGGTACACTTGGGAAGAATTACACACGGCGTCGCGTGCGCGCTGCGAGGTGACGGACGCTTTGATCTCTTGTTTGGACGTTTTGGTCGACGGCGAATTTGTGGAAGAAAAACGAAATATTTCTCTGCGATTTCGCGGGTCGGAAAACCAGCGATTGATCCACGTGCCGCGCACTCTGCAGTCCGGGCAGATCATATGGTGGAACGAGTGAGCCGACAAAACGGCGACGGTTCCAAAAATTAAAAGGGGAGGAAATGGAAATAAACATTCCATAGCTGAAACATGGTTATTCAAATAAAAAAGCTGCGCAACGATGCGAAGCTTCCCACGCGCGGATCCGCTGCGGCAGCGGGATATGATTTGTACGCTTGTCTGGATGAGGTCAAGATGATCGCACCGCACACCACGGAGAAAATCGGAACCGGATTGGCAATCGCGATACCGGACGGGTATTTTGGCGCGGTATTTGCGCGAAGCGGATTGGCAGCCAAGCAAGGCCTGCGCCCTGCCAATTGCGTCGGCGTTTGTGATGCGGATTACCGAGGAGAATATTTGGTTGCCTTGCATAACGATACCGACCAACCGCGCATCATACAACCGGGAGATCGCGTGGCACAGCTGGTGATCTTGCCGTTTTTGCCGGCAGAGTTTGAATCGGTGGATGACTTGCCCGAAACGGGACGCGGTTCGGGCGGTTTTGGATCGACCGGCGCCTGATGACGCGAAAGAAGTTTTTCCCCGCGCCCCTTTTCAAGAATTTTTATAAAAAAGGATGGCTGTTATTCGATAGGCGGCGCAAAAGCTGTCCCGGTTCTATCGGCTGCCGCCCAACCAAGAAAATAGGGCGCGGCGCGTCATCATATGCGCCGTCAAACGACGCTAAAAACAAAACGCTGCGAACTCTCTTATCGTGAGGCAATTCGCAGCGTTTTTGTGTTGTTTTTTGACTTTTGGAATAGAGGATCACACAAAATCCTTTTTTGCGTGGATCAGCCAAGCGATGACGTCGGTTTGCTCATAGGTGCGCGTCCAGCTGTCATGACCGCAGTTGTGGTAAATGGTTAATTCGGCGTGACCGCCATGCCGATTTAATGCGTCCACCATGTCAAGGGAACAAGAAAGCGGGACGCTGTCGTCGACGTCACCGTGAAAAGCGCGAACCGGAGTCGGCGTACAGACGTTCCAGCTGAGACCGCCGCCGCAGATTGGGGCAGCTGCGGCAAACAGATGCGGATAGGTGCAGATAAAATCCCATGTTCCGTGTCCGCCCATGCTAATGCCCGTAATGCTCAGACGATTCGGATCGACATGATACGCTTCTATCGTATCATCCAGCAGCGCCTTGACTAAATGGGTCAGGTGAATCCAAGTTTCTCCCACGGGGCATTGCGGGGACAGTGTAATGACCCGATGACCCCGATAGTTTTCGTCGGCGCCAAAATATTTGGGAATCCCGTGTACGCGGAGCGTTTGCTCATTGGCGCCGCGCTCTCCGGCACCGTGCAAAAACAAAATCAAGGGAAGATGTTCGTTTTTTTCGTCAAAATCGGACGGCGTTGTCAGCAAATAGGGCAGAGAGGTGGAAAAATTCGGGTTTTGATAAATCTGATAGCAGTGCATGAAGGATGTCCTCCCTTTGAGATGAATAGTTACCCAAACATTGTATCACAAACCGTTTTTGTTGTCAAGCAATTTTTTCCTTTGGAGAAATTTCCGTGTTATGCTTGACAAGCAGGTAAAAATTTGGTAAACTATTAGCAATCCATGATGATGTCTCATCTTGGCGGAAAGCGCACAAATTTTCATCATCCGAAATGAGAGGAATGGTTATTACAATGAAACGATGGTTCAGTTTGGTCATTGCCGTTCTGTTGCTCGGAATGGCTCTCATTCCCGCTGCGGCGGAATTTAAGCAAGTGAATAACGACGTCAAGGGTGAATTGCCGTTTTTGCTTACCGACTGCGACGACGCAAGCGCATGGAGCGCCTCTGCCGGGATTTCTGTCTCCTTGGATCGGCAAGAAAAAACTGAGGGCACCGGTAGCGTAAAATTTGTGACGAGTATCGCGGCGCACAGCAACGCGACGCTGTCGTTTTACGCACAATTTTCAGAGGAATACGTGCGCGGCTGCGATTACATTTCTTTTGATTTTTATATTTCACACCCGGATGTGATCTATTCATCTTACCAAAGTTCCGCCAAAATCGGCTCCGACGGTTTGCAATCGGGAAGAACGCAAGAGTGGAAGGCAGCGCTGTTTATGGTGGATTACGTGGAGGGGTGGAACACGGTCACGCTTCCGCTGTATGGTGCGCAATCCTACGGCGCCGATACGACCGAGATCGATAACTTGCAAATTTCTTTTCAATCGATTAACGTCGGGGAAGATATTGACGAGTTGGTGATCCGCATCGATAACGTTTCGGTTCATTCCTACGGAACCAAAGCCATTGCTTTTATCGATTGTGATACTGCGGATCATTGGTCCGGTCCGGCGACGATCGAAACGGTAAATCATACGCAAGGCAACGGCGCTCTTGTTTTTCAAGCCACGCCGATCAGCGCCGAAGAGGGCGATCATAATATCGTTCGCCAATGCGTGTTGCCGACGCCGATCAATGGCGCCAATGCGGATTATTTGGAGTTTGATTTGTACGTTTCGGACGCGTCGGCACTAAAAGCGAGCAATTCTCGATACGGAATGATTTTTGAAATTACATCTTCGGGAACATGCGACGTTGAAGAATATTGCTGGAAACCGGACGCCTATGCCGATCAGCTCAAAGACGGTTGGAATCATCTCAAATTATCCATTTCATCCGCAAGAATCACCAACGGTGCGCCGAACATGCGCGCATTGAATTATTTTCGGCTGCATTTGCTGGATTTGCAATCGGCGAGAGATAACCTATTGACCGTGATGATCGATAATATTTATTTGTCGGTTCTCCAAGACGGGATTGACGATTATGCGGAGTCGGAGGTCCCGGACGATCAAACGGTGGTTCCCGAACCATCCGTCACGCCCGATGACACCGGCAACACCGATAACACAGATAACAACGGTGGCTCGGAACAACAAGGCGCGCAAGATGTGCCCGACTCACAAGAGCCGAATGTGGAAACGGACGATTCCGCTATGCGCAAACGGCAAACCGAATTGCGAGCCAAGAGCTTGCTGATCGTTTTTGCTTTTGCGATTATCGGAACGGATATTGTCGTTGTCACCGTCAGAAATCGTTCACTGTGCCAAGCCACCCTCTCGCCGCAGGAACAGACGGAAGCGCTGCACGCCGCAGAACAACAAGCGGGCGAACAGCAGAACATGCGGGAAACAGAGAAAACAGAGACAGAAGTGAAAACGGAAACGGAACATCCGTCGAATCACGATCAAACGGGAGAATAGCGTGAAAGTCCAATGAATCAAAACGGGGAAGAAAAGCTATTTCACGCACAAATTCACCTGAAAAACGGGACTCTGCCCGTTTTTGTCGCAAGCGACACCGGTGAATTTCATGAGAAATTCGTGCCGCCGCATAGCGGCGGAATGGAGAATAGCGTGAAAGTTCCATGAATCAAAACCGGGAAGAAAACCTATTTCACGCGTAGCAATTTGTGCCGCCGAGCGGCGGCGGAACGGAGATTGACATGGCGGCAAAACGAAAAAACGTTCAATATTTTGAAATACCGGACGGGGAGCTGACGCACATCGTGCGCTGGGAACGATTTCGTTTCCGAAAAAAGCTGATCATTCGCATCGATCAAGATGAATTTGAACTACCATGGGGAAAGCGGGACGAGATTTTTCGCTTAGGTGAAGAACAAGCAATTTTGCACGTTGCGGGAAACGGAAAAGTCTCCATTCAACTGCGCGACGGCATCGTGGAAGAGAGCGAGATGCCGTTACCCTAAAAAACGACAAAGAAAAGGGAAGCGACGGATACTGAGTGACGTATCTGCCGCTTCTCGCTTTTTGCGGTTATTCCAATCCGTCCATATCGTCCGCTTGCAATTCCATTTGCGCCATCAAACGTTTGTTAAATTCCTCGGCGGAATTATATCCCATACGTTTTTGACGATTGTTCATTGCCGCGATTTCCAAAATGATCGATAAGTTTCGACCGGGACGAACAGGGATGGTAATGGATGGAATTTTCAATCCCAAAATTTCGACGGTTTGGGATTCCAATCCCAAGCGATCGTACATTTTTCCATGCACCCATTGCTCCAAGTTGATGACCAAATCAATGCTTTCGGTCTCTTTGATGGCGCCCATGCCGAACAATCGGCGTACATCGATAATTCCGATGCCGCGCAGTTCGACATAGTGGCGAATTAAATCGGGGGAGGAGCCGACCAGGCGCTTGGCGGAAACCCGTTTGATGTCCACCGCGTCGTCGGCAATTAAACGGTGCCCTCGCTTGACCAATTCGATCGCCGTTTCGCTTTTTCCCACGCCGCTGTCTCCGAGAATGAGAATTCCCTCGCCGTATACCTCCACCAGTACGCCGTGGCGTGTGATGCGGGGGGCCAGGTGTACGTTGAGCGAGGCGATCAACGCCGCCATGATCGGACTGGTTTTTTCCGATGTGCGAAACAGCGGAATTTGATAAGTGCGGCAAGCTTCTTCCATCGCCGGGAAAATTGCCAAATTGGAGGTAAACAACACGCCGACCGGTCGTTTGGAAATAAAGCGACCAATGGTTTGCTCTCTCTCCATATCGGACAGCAGGGAGAGATAGCGCCATTCCGCGTTACCGATCAGCTGCATCCGCGCAGCTTCAAACATTTCAAAGAAGCCCGCCAGCGCCAACCCCGGGCGACTAACCTCGGGCGTGGTCACTTTCAATTCGGCATAATTCTCGGGAACGTAAATGCGTTCAAAGGAAAACTCTTTTTCCAACGTGGAGAGCGGAATCGAATATTTTTCTTTCATGGATGATGGAACTACCTTTCTTTGGTATCGTGACGTCGGCTTGTATCAGTTCAACGTGCGATCGGTTTCTACCTCGTTGGAGGGTAAGATCTGTCCTTTGTTGTTGTACACGCGAACTTGCGGATTGTTGGCAAGGGAGAAGAAATAAGCATCTTTGATGTAGGTATTCACGCCGTGCAACGCACCGCCGTCCAAAATGAACATGTAGTTTTCGGCACCCATACGGCTGGAGTAAGCGTTGTAGAAATACACCGTGCTGTCGGTGCTGACCAGATAGTTCTTCGGCTGGTAAGCAAAAGTGTTCAAAATGTAGACATCGGTCGAATTGAGGGCGGTGATGTAGCGTTCGTTGGTACGCGAGAGCTTGAGCAGCGTTTGCGTATCATTCACCCACGTGGGGCAGAAATTGCGGCAGGCAGTCATGCTTTGACCACCGGCATTGGAGAGCAACGCGTCCATAATCACATGCTCGCTGTCGACAATTCGGACCGCATTTTTGTAGAAACCGCCGCAAAGACGGTAAATCACCGTGTTTTTCGCCCGGTAAACGCGAACGGCGCGGCAAGTACCGTAGCAGAACACGTTTTTCACGTAGTTATCCGACGCAAGGCAAGCAATGGCAGGGCTATAGTCATCAAACGTGATATCGTCTTTGGCGCGTACGCCGTTGTTGATATAAATGATCCGAACGTCGCCGATTCCCGCGCGATTTCCTTGCAGCGTAATGGCAGCGGTATCATCTTCTCCACCGTCTTTTCCATAAGTGATGAACAAGATGGAGCCGAAAACGTCGCCGGTTGTGTCTTTCGGCGTCGCTGTGGTCGAACCGAGCAAATACGTATTTTCGTAAACCGTCAACGGAGAGTCAATCAAATACTGACCGCTGGGCAAATAGACGTACCCGCCGCCGGCGCTGTGCGCGGCGTCCAGTGCTTTTTGGATCGCCTCGGAATCCGACGTGCTTCCATCTGCGTGAGCGCCGTAAGCGGCGACATTAAACAGCTTTTGCACGGTCGGATAGCTGAATGTCACTTCTTCGGCGGGACGCTGAAAATCGTCCGCCGGTGTGCCGCGTTCCACTTTGCCGACCAATTTGCCGGAAATCGTACATGCGCTGAGCTTGATTACGTTTGTGGTCAAGTTGTACACCGCGTACTTTCTGCCCTCCAAGGTCGAGTAAGCAAACTGATCGCCCATATCGACGTAGCTTGCTTTCACGTAGACGGCAATATCCGAATCTTTGATATGTACGTCGTAAAATTGAGCGTAAGTCTCCGCCAGATCGGTTCGTTGCGTATTGTCGAAATAAATGCCGTTGCGATACCCGTCAAAGGTAGCGTCCGACATGGTGGTTCCCTCGCATCCCCAAGAATACAGAGCGCAATCGCTGTTCTCGTTCATCCATTGACGAACCTTGGACGCGTCTGCCGCAGAGTCGTATTGACCCCAGAAATTCGGAGAGAAATCCACGTGTTCGACCACATCGATCTCGGAAGCGTTGACGATAGACAGCGCTTGATACAACACCGTGCCGCGCAATCCGTCAATGGTCGTAATGCCATGCCGCTCGGACACCGAGAAGCCGCGATAGCTGTTCACCAGCGTGACGTTGCGAATGGTCGTGGCGGTGCCGCCGGACACGATGGAATAGTCACAAGGAATGACCGCGTCGATCGACTGCTCCGGATAGTAAATCGTCACGCCGTCTATGCAGGAAGACGGATTCAAATGGACCACCGTGACGCGGGTTTTCGCCAGCAACGTCGTGCCGGAGCTGCCTTTTTTCGATTGTTCCGCCGGGCAAGCGTCACCAAGCAGCGTGACGCCGACGGGGACGTTGATGGTGCCGGAAATCAAATAATTACCGCTCGGGAGATAGACCACGCCGCCGTGATACAAGGTGCTGCAATCTTCCAGCGCTTGGTTGATCACGTTTGTCGCGTCGATCTTTCCGGTTTTGTCTGCCGAATACGGCTGGGCGGTGACGTCAATGGTCACCACATTGGCGCGGGTGAAATCGTAAGGATCTACCACCAGTTGCGCAGGGATATCCGCTGCTTGCGGGGTGTTATTGGTCGCATTGGTAATCATTATGTCGTCCACAGCAAGTGTAACCTCCTTTTCTGTGCTTGAAACAAAAAACATTCTCCAACGTTTGACGCCGGACAAATCCAAGCTATCCGAACCGGCGCTAAAGTCAAGCGTCACGTGATTCCAACCGTTTTTCTTCAGTTGGGAAGAAAAACTCCATTCTTTTTCTTTGGTATCGGCTTGCGCTACGTTGCCAAGTTCCAGACGTGCGTCCGTAATGGCACGCCAATCGCTGACATAGATCCAGAAAGAGATCACGGAATCGGAGCTCAGCGCCATGTCAAACGTATTGCTTGTCCCCAAACGGAAAAACCAGCCGGAGCGTGTTTTTAGATTGGGGAAAGAGAGACATTGACCATAGCGTCCTTGCGTCAGCGTGGGCGTCACGTCAAACAAACTTCCCGTATTGCCTTCAAAGAAATATGCTGCGCCGGTATTGTTGCAGGGGTCGATCCATGTGCCGTCTTTGACGGTAGCGGTCTCCACTTGCTCCGGTAAGGATTCTACCATATCATCATCTCCTCCACCTTGTGTGTCATCTTGATAGGTTAAACGAATATCGTCGATCGCTACGGTCACGCTGCCCTCTTTTTTGTTGGACAGCAAAAAGATCCGCCAGCGAACGATTTTTTCTTGATTCAGAGATCCCAGACCTTTGTCAAACGTCAAAGTCACGGTGTTCCATCCGTCATTTTTCAGTTGCTTGACGAAATTCCACTCACATTCTTCTTGGTCGGCGTTATCGGTCGATCCGAGTTCGATTCCGGCGCCGCTGATCACGGAGACGTCGTCCACGTACATTTGGAACGTCAGCGTGGCGCTTTGGTTGGTTTGCCACAGAAACGGCGTGTTGCACGTTCCGATGCGGAAAAACCACCCGGAGCGCAGTGAGAGATCATGAAACCAGAACGCTTCTCCGACAGCGCCCTCGTCAATTTGCGGCGTGATGGTCTCCGCACTGCCGGTGACATTTTTCTGGGCAAAGTGATCGGTCATATCGTTGCAGTGATCCACAAACGTGATACTGCCGTCCTCATTGGTTTCCCGGTCGAATCCGACAACGCTGCTTGGCGGAATTTGCGGATTGTCCGGATCCTCCGGATCATCTGGATCATCCGGAGGCGTAGGGGTGTCCGGTGAATCGGGATTGTCGGGGTTGTCCGGATTGTCCGGAGGATTCGGGTCGCGCTGACATCCCGAGAACATAGGAACGAGCATCAGCAGCGCCAAGATCAGGGCAATCCAAGGCACGGATTTTTTCATGTTTTGTACTCCTTTTACTTTTTTCGGTCAATATCATAAGTATACCACAACTTGACCAATAATGCAAGGGTTTTTGTAAAATGAATTTAATGTTTGAAAGTGATACGAAAAAAGAAATTCTTCATAAAAAATGGTGTTTGGGCAAATCCGATCGACAGCATTTACTTTACCATGATCCGGGCGTTGTTTGAGGGCGCGGATTCTGCCGCCTCCTCGCGGGGCGGAACCATCTCAGGCGCCGAAGTTTCCGCCCCGCGCCCCACCTCCTTGGCTGGGCGGTCGCCGGTAAGAGGGGGAGATTTTGCGCTGACTTTTGGGCAGCAGCCATTTTCTTTTTTATAAAAATTCTTGAAAAGGGGTGCGGGGAAAAACTTCTTTTAAGAAGT